>JAOUIC010000007.1 GCA_029884275.1 Gemmatimonadota bacterium
CTTCGTGGACACCGTCTTCGAGGCGGACCTCACCCTGATCAACCGGTCGCAGGCGGACGGGATCATCTGGGCCAAGGAGGTCGAGGACTACCAGCGCTTCGGCGTGGTGGTGACCGACCGGGATGGCTACATGACGAAGATCGTCGAGAAGCCGTCCGAGCCGATCTCGAAGCTGGCCAACATCGGTCTCTACTACATCAGGGACACTGCCGCGCTGTGGAAGGGGATCGACCATGTGCTGACGAGCCCGGCCAACAAGGGCGAGTTCTTCCTGACCGACGCCTTCCAGCACATGATCGAAAGCGGACGGAAGATCCTGACTGCCGAGGTGGGCGGGTGGTACGACTGCGGCAAGCTCGACACCCTGCTCGAGACCAACGAGATCCTGCTCCGGAAGGGCGCGGCCAGGCGGCGGGAGTTTCCCGGCGTGACCATCCACGACCCGGTACTGATCGAGGACGGGGTGAGCGTGGAGCGAAGCGTGGTCGGGCCCAATGTGACGCTCAAGGCGGGGACGAAGGTCAGCGACAGCCGGCTGGCCCACACCATCGTGGGCTCACAGTGCACGCTTTCGGGGGCGACGCTGCACCACGCGATGCTGGGAAGCTCGGTGGTGGTGCGAAACTTCAAGGGCAGCGGGACGCTGGGGGATCACAGCGAGGTGATCGGGGACTAGTTCTCCGCTGCCTGCCTCACCTCCCCGACCAGTCGCTCGATGTCGGCATCGGTGGTGCGCCAGCCGCAGGCGCAGATCCTGAGCGCCAGCGCGCCCCGGATCCTGGTGGTCGATATGAAGAAGTGGCCGTCGGCATTCACCCGCTCCAGTACCCGCTGATTGAGCGCGTCGAGCGCCGCTGGCTCGTCGAGCCTGGCGGGGTGGGCCCGGAAGCAGAAGATGGCCAGCCGCGCCGGGGCGAGGACCTCGAGCCCCGGCGTCGCCCTGACGAGTCGCTCGGCCAGTTCGGCCCGGCCGATGCTCGCACCGATCTCCTCTGCCAGCCGCTCGGTGCCGTAGTAGCTCACCCCGGTCCAGACCTTGATGGCCCGCGCCTCCCGCGAGAGCTGCTCTCCGTAGTCCGCGAAATTCACCTCCCCGCCACTCCCCCCCAGGTCCCTCAGGTAGTCGGGCAGGATGTGGAAGGCGTCGAGCAGCCGGCGCGGCTCGCGCGCGAGCAGCGATCCGCACTCGAACGGGACGTAGAGCCACTTGTGCGGGTCGAGGGTGACGCTGTCCGCCAGCCCGATCCCCTCGAGCTCCGCCTTGCCTCGCGGGCAGAGCGCGGCGAATCCGCCGTACGCCGCGTCCACATGGAACCAGATGCCGTGTTCCCGGCACAGGGAGGCAATCTCGGGCAGTGGATCGGTGGCGCCGGTGTTGGTGGTGCCCGCCGAGCCGACCACCGCGACGGGCAGGAACCCGGCCGCGCGATCGGCATGGATGGCCTGCTCCAGCGCGGGCAGGCGCATCCTGAACGAGTCATCCACCGGCAGGATGCGCAGATTGGCCCGGGGGATCCCCGCAATCCACGCGGCGCGCACCACGGAGGAGTGCATCTGGTTCGAGGTATAGACGGAGAGCCGCGGGATCCGGCTCGCATCGTCTCCCACCACCGCGTGCCGCGCCGCGACCAGCGCCATCAGGTTGGCGGTGGATCCCCCCGACGTGAGCAGGCCACCGGTCCCCTCCGGCATCCCGATCCACTGCCGGAACCACTCCAGCACCGTCACTTCCAGCATCGCGGGTCCGCTGGCGACCGCCCAGGCCCCGCCGAAGAAGTTGTACCCCGCAGCCAGCCAGTCGCCCATCACCGCGGGAAACGTCGCGCAGCTCTGCACATAGGCGAGGAACCCGGGATGGGGCTCTGGCGTGTGATGCGGAAAGACCCGGGTTTCGAGGAACGCCATCAGGGCGTCGAAATCGGCGCCCTCCCGCGGTGGCGGGGTGTAGATCAGCGGCTCGGCTTCCCGCCGGGAGAGCGTCTTGACCACGCGCTGTTCACGCAGTCCCGCGAGATGGCGGGCCACATGGTCGGCGACTTGGCGGCCCAGGCGCTGCATGGTGGCGTGGTCGAGTTCGAGCGACACGGCGAGTCAGGGGGTCAGGGGGTCGGCCGGTCAGGGGGTGGGCCATTCGGCCAGCTGACTCTCAGACCCCCTGATGATCTCGGGAAGGGTAAGTGAAGGTTCCTTTGGCCGGAATGGGGCGCTCGAAGGGCTGTTCCGCTCTCCCTCCGGGTTGGCTATCATCCCGCCATGACGGCAATCGCCGATCTGTACCGATCCTACCTTGACCTGCGCTGGCACTTCGACCCCGCCGCGGCCACCGGCGCCGGCGTGTCCACCCACGACGACCGGCTGGGAGACTTCTCGCCGGACCGGATGCGGGAGCACCTCGCCGGCTTCAAGGCCCTGGCCGGGGCAGTGGAGGACGTCGAAGTCGAGGACGTGGAGGAGGAGATCGACCGCACCGCGTTTCTCGACGAGGTGCGCGTCACGGTCTTCCGGTTCGAGCGCGAGCGTCCCCACCTGCACGACCCGAGTTTCTGGCTGTCGCATCTCTACGGGGCCTTCCAGGCGCTGCTGCGCCGCCGGAACGAAGCGCCGCGCGACCGTGCCCGAGCCCTGCTCAGCCGACTGCAGGCGGCTCCCGGATTCCTCGGCCATGCCCGTGACACGATCGTCGAACCGCCGCAGGTCTTCCTCGACACCGCCACGGCCATGGCCGCGGCGGGGCCGGCGCTGTTCGAGGCCGTGGCCGAGGCGATCCGCCAGGCGGACCCCACGGCGTCCGCGGTCGTGGATGACGCGCAGGCGGAGGCTGAGGCGGCGGTGGCCCGGTTCGGGCTTGCGCTCCGCGGTGACCTCCGGGCGCATCACGACGATCTCTCCTTTGCCATCGGCGAGGAGCAGTTCAACCGGCGGCTGCACCACGAGCACGCCCTGCAAGCCACCGCCCCGGAGCTCTATCGCTATGGCATGCACCTGACGATGGAAGTGGCCCGGGACGTTGAGAGGATCGCGCGGGAGATCGACCCGAGTGTGTCGTGGCGCACGGTGATCGAACGACTGCGCCTGTCGTCGCCGGTGGGGCCGGACCTCCACGGCGCGTTCCAGGACGCGACCGAGCGTGCCGTGACGTTTCTGGCGGCTCGAGACCTGGTGACCTTCCCGGCCGGCGAGCTGGAGATCGTCGAAACGCCGTCTTTTCTCCGGCCGATCATTCCCTTCGCCGCCTACAGCCAGCCGTCGGTGTTCGGCGCCGATCCGATCGGCCGGCTCTACGTGACGACCCCTGCCAACGGGCAGGCGAGCGGATCGCGTCACGAGATCCCGGTCACCGCGGTGCATGAGGCATGGCCGGGGCATCACCTGCAGAAACTGACCGCGCGCGGAGCCTCGTCCGACATCCGCCGGATTACCTGGTCGCCGGTGACGGTCGAAGGGTGGGCGCTCTACGCCGAGGAACTCATGGCGGAGCAGGGGTTCTTCGCGTCGGCCGAGGAGCGCCTGTTCCACCGGCTGCACCTGCTGTGGCGCGCGCTGCGCATCGTGCTCGACGTCGGGCTGCACACCAGGGGGATGACCCCCGATCAGGCGGTGGACATGCTGGTGGATGTGGTGGCCATGGACCGCGGCCACGCCCGGGCGGAGGTGAGCCGCTACTGTGCCTGGCCGACCTACCAGCTCTGTTACGCTGTCGGGCGGCGGGAACTGCTCCATCTGCGCGAGGCGTGGCGCGAGGCCGCCGGCCCCTCGGCGCCACTCCGCCAGTTCCATGACGCCGTGCTGGCGTATGGCGGCCTTCCCGTCTCCTTGAGCCGCTGGGGCATGGGGCTCGGACTTGATGAGTAGCGCTGGCGGCACTGCCGACCGGCGCCACGCCTCCATCTCCCCCACCGTCAAGGGGCTCTCCGTCGTCTCGCTGCTCAACGACTTCGCCAGCGAGATGGTCTACCCGCTGCTGCCGGCCTTCGTCACCGGCACACTGGGGGGAGGGGCGGTGACGCTGGCGGCGCTCGATGGGACGGCGGACCTCGTGGCAGCGGCCTCGAAATGGTGGAGCGGACTCAAGGCCGACCGCCCCGGCTGGAGCCGGCCGCTGATGCTCGTCGGGTACGGCGTTGCCATCGTGGTCCGTCCCATGATGGCCCTGGCGGGCGCTGCGTGGCAGGTCGTGGCGCTCCGGGCGGCCGACCGCCTGGGGAAGGGGGTCAGGACGCCTCCCCGCGATGCCATGATCGCGGCGGTGACGACTCCCGAACTCCGAGGCCGGGCGTTCGGATTCCATCGCGCCGCCGACCATTTCGGCTCGATTCCCGGCGCGCTGCTCGCCTGGTGGCTCCTCAGTCAGGCCGTCCCCACTCGATCGGTGCTCGCATTCAGCGCCATCCCGGGGCTACTGTCGCTGCTGGTGCTGCACCGGGTGCTTCGGAGCGCGCCCGAGACCACGCCGTCAGCCGCGACGCTTGCCGCCGCCCCACCTGATGCGACCGGCACCGTCTTCTGGGCTCCGGTGGCCGTTCTGGCCCTGCTGGTGCTCTGCCGGGTGCCGGAAGCGCTGCTGCTGCTCCGGCTGCAGGATCTGGGTGTTGCCACGGCGGTGATTCCGCTGGTGTGGGCCGGGCTCCACGTGATTCGGAGTCTGGTGTCCTACCCGGGGGGCTGGCTGACGGACCGACTCGGGCCACGGCGGCTGGTCACGGCCGGGGGACTCGCATTCGCGGCGGGCGCCGCCGCCCTGGGGGGCGCGGTGAGCACGGCGGGAGGGGTCGGTGTCTTCCTGTGCCTCGGACTGGTCGCCGGTCTGATGGAGCCGGCGGAGCGGTCGCTCGTGGCGCGGCTCGCTCCGCGGCGTACCGGCCGCGGCTTCGGGGCGTATCATGCCCTGACCGGCTTCGCCGCGCTGCCCGCGGCGCTCCTGTTCGGGGCGGTCTACCAGCGTCAGGGTGGTGATGTGGCCCTTTATCTGTCCGCGGCGTTGATGGTGATTGCAACGGTCTGCTGGTGGCCCGCCATGGGCCAGAGCCCACAACGAGGTCAGGCATGAGGACCGGCCGATCCGCCGTCCTGGCGGCGCTTCTGGCGATGACGCTGTGTGCCGGTCCCGCGGTGGCCCAGGTGCAGGTCCGTCTGGGCGATCCGGCCCGCACGACGTACTCCGAGATCCACGACGCGCTGCGCGAAGGAACCCCCGACGCGGACTCGGTGGGCGCCATCACGCGGGAGGTCTCCACTGCCTCACTGTGGAACCGTGTCTGGGCGGCCGCGACCGGGGAGGGGTCGTGGAGCGACGGCCTCCTGGCCTTGAACCGGCTGGCGGAGCTCAGGAACCCGGGGAGCATGGACAGCGTGCTGGCCTGGCGCCAGCGCATTGTGGAGCAGGAACTGCCGCCGCCGCCAGCGACCGACCTGAACGACCTGCTGCCTGGGCTTCGGGCGATCCAGCTCGAGCTCGACCGCGCCCGGGTGGGTGACAGCGCTGTGCTGGCCGACTTTCTCTCGCGAGTTGGCGAAGGTCACTACGACCACGGCGACGCCTGGGTGGTCGGGCGGCTCGGCGCCGGGGCGGGCGACTCGCTCGCGGCCCGGTTCCTCTCCGCCCCGACTCGCGACCTCCGCGTCCGCTACCTCACGCTGCTCAGCTATTCGACCGACACCGCGCACATTCGACTGCTTCACCGTGTCTTCGCGGCGCCGGACAGCTTCGACCTCCCGCTCCGGTCGGGGAGCCGCGCCTCGGACGGCTTGATCTGGATCGGAACCAGGCAGGCGGCGGCGGCACTGCTCTCGGCGCGAGACGCGGCCCGCGCGCGCGGGATCTACGCCGATCCCCGCCTGGGACACGCCGACCTGGATTTCCTCGGCAACGACAGCTCGGTGGTCGTCAGCCGGACCGGTCGGTGGCTGACCGAGTGGCTGGAGATTCTCCCGTAGGGGCGGAGCGCCGGCTCCGCCTCATCACCGGTCTCCCACCTCCGCCACCCCGCCAGACACCACAAAGGTCATGACCTGCGCGCTTGGCACCTCCAGCGGCTGGACCCGGTCGCGGGGAAGCACCAGAGTCTGTCCGGCGAAGTTGTAGGACTGCGGCAGGTACACGCTGACGTGGTCGGCCATTCCGAACTCCGCCAGCGACTCCCGGGTGAGAAAGCCGATCGCCTTGATGCCGAGCTGCTGGTCGAGCGTGACCAGCACCGCCTTGCCGAACCGCCGTTTTTCCCCCACGAATGCGCCCATCACTTCCTTGATGCCGTGGTAGAGGAACCGCACCCCGGGGAGATGCTCCAGCAGGTCCTCGATCCAGTCGAGCAGGCGCCGGGTCAGGAAGTTGGAGCCGAGGAATCCGACCGCCGTGACGAGGGCGATCGTGGCGAGGAACCCCACTCCCGGTATCGGGATGTTGAGCCAGCCGTCCACCGTCGTGAAGACCTGCCACAGGACAAAGACCGTGAGCCCGACCGGGGCCGTCAGGATCACGCCGTTCAGGAAGTACTTGGCCAGTCGTTTCACGGGAGCCTCGGCTTGCGGAGCGGGGGAGTCAGTTCGCGTAGGCCGAAGCGACCGCTTCGGCTTCATTCGTTGTGTCGACCGCATTGGACCGGGCCAGCCGGATCCAGGCCGCGGCGGAAGAGAGCACCACGGCCAGCACCACGGTGACGAAGATCGCGGCCACCGCGGTGTTGAGCCGGTCATTGAAGATCAGGCGGGCTCCGGTCGCCGGGTCCACCGCTCCGCTCGCGACGTCGGCGGCCACCGCGGCGGCATCGGCCAGGAACCCGACCCGGCGCTCGGGGGAGAAGATCTTGTAGTAGCTCGCCGACAGCGTGACGATCAGGAGCCAGGCCAGCGGCGCCAGGGTGAGCCAGGCATAGCGGCGTTTGCCCGCCTTGAGGATCAGCGTGGTCCCCACGCAGAGCGCCACTGCGGCGAGCAGCTGGTTGCTGATCCCGAACAGCGGCCAGAGCGAGTTGATCCCGCCCAGCGGATCGAGCACGCCCTGGACCAGGAAGTATCCCCAGCCGAGCACCACCAGCAGGGAACTGAGGATCACGCTCGGGTACCACGAGGTGCGTCCCATGGGCGCCCAGAGATGGCCGGCCAGTTCCTGCATCATGAAGCGCCCTACGCGGGTGCCGGCGTCGATGGTCGTGAGGATGAACAGCGCCTCGAACATGATGGCGAAGTGGTACCAGAGCGCCAGCAGATGCCCGCCGAACGCTCCGCTGAACAGCGTCGCCATGCCGACCGCCAGCGACGGCGCGCCGCCGGTGCGGCCGAGCAGGGTGGACTCGCCCACACCGCGGGCCAGCGCACTCATCTGCTCCGGGGTCACGGTGAAGCCCCAGCCCCGGATCGTCTCGGCGGCCGCGACGGCATCGCCCCCGAGGCGGCCCAGCGGCACATTGATCGCGAAGTAGACGCCCGGGTCGAGCACTGCCGCGGCGCACATCGCCATGATGGCCACGAATGACTCGGTCAGCATGCCACCATATCCCACCAGCCGGGCGTCCCGCTCCTGCCGCAGCATCTTCGGCGTGGTGCCCGAAGCGACCAGGGCGTGGAACCCGCTGATGGCGCCGCAGGCGATGGTGATGAAGGCGAAGGGGAAGAGCTTGCCGGCGAAGATCGGCCCGGTGCCGTCGACGAACGGGGTGACGGCCGGCAGCTTGAGCTCGGGCATCGCGATCACGATGGTGATCGCGAGCAGCGCAATGGTGCCGATCTTCATGAACGTGGACAGATAGTCGCGCGGCGCGAGCAGCATCCACACCGGGAGCACGCTCGCCACGAAGCCGTACCCGCCGAGCGCCAGCGCGAGGCTCACCGGCGACCAGGTGAACAGCGGGGCCAGGGTCGGCGAGGCCGCCACCTGCTGACCGCCGATCAGCGCCAGGAACAGCAGGGCGAGGCCGAGGATGGTCGCCTCTCCATTGTGGCCGGGACGCCAGTGCCTCATCCAGAAGCCCATGACCACCGCGATCGGGATGGTACAGGCGATGGTGAAGAGGCCCCAGGGACTGTCCCTCAGCGCATTCACCACCACCAGGGCGAGCACCGCGAGCAGGATGATCATGATGGCGAAGATCGCGATCATCGCCGACACGCCGGCGAACGGCCCGATTTCGTCCCGCGCCATCTGACCCAGCGACTTCCCGTCGCGCCGCATGGACCCGATCATGATGATCAGGTCCTGTACCGCCCCCGCCAGCACCACCCCGGCGACGATCCAGATCGTCCCGGGGAGGTAGCCGAACTGGGCGGCGAGCACCGGCCCGATGAGCGGCCCCGCGCCGGAAATCGCGGCGAAGTGATGGCCGAACAGCACCCAGCGCGTTGTCGGCACGAAGTCACGGCCGTTGTTCAGCCGCTCGGCCGGCGTGGCCCGCTGGTTGGTGAGGGCGAAGACCTTCTCGGTGACGATCCGGCTGTAGAACCGGTAGCCGATCAGGTAGGTGCAGATCGCCGCGATGACCAGCCAGGCCGCGCTGACCGTCTCGCCCCGCGCGAGGGCCAGCCGGCCCCAGCCGGCGGCGCCGGCGAGCGCGACGAGGATCCAGGGCAGCAATCGCATCGGCCTAGTATGCGCCCGTCAGGGTGGGTATCGGTAGGGGCGGGTCTTCCGCCTTCAGCGGGCGGCCCGTAGCTTAGCCGCCCATGGCACCACGAGGACCTTTCGACACCGGCCCCTGGGAGGCCGAACCGGAACATTCGGGGACCACCCTCGAACATCCGGCCCGCATCCAGATTCCTCCCGGCTTCAGCGGGAAGGTGGCCGTCGTGACCGGCGGCGCGACCGGCCTGGGCCGCTGCATTGCGATGGAGTTCGCGCGGCTCCACTGCCGGGTGGCGTTCTGCTTCCTGGACATGCCCGGCCGGCATGTGGCCGAGCAGGCGCTGCTCACCGAGACGGCCTGCACCGCGATGGGGGGTGAGGTCTTCGCCGCGCCCTGCGATGTCCGGGATCGGGCCTCGGTGGACCGGTTTCTGGCCGAGGTGATGGAGCGGTACGGGGCGGTTCACTTCCTGGTGAACAACGCCGGCATCGCCATCGATGGCGCGCTCTGGCGGATGAGCGACGAGGCGTGGAGGGAAGTGCTCGACACCAATGTCACCGGGGCGTTCAACTGCCTCCGGGGGGTGGCGCCGATCTTCCGGCGCCAGCACTACGGCAAGGTCGTGAACGTGAGCTCGCACCAGGCGCTCCGGCCCGGCTTTGGGGTGGCCAACTACGCCGCCAGCAAGGCGGCGCTGGAGGGACTCACCCGCTCGGCGGCAGTCGAACTGGGTCCCGCCAACGTGAACGTGAATGCCGTGGCTCCCGGGTTCATCCGCACCGAGCGGATGCGGATGCTCCCCCAGGAGGTGACCGACCGGGCGCAGAAGCACAGCGTGCTCGGCCGCGTGGCCGAACCGGAGGACGTGGCCAACGTGGTGCGGTTCCTCTGCTCGGAGGATTCCCGTCACATCACCGGGCAGGTCATCGTGGTGGACGGGGGGCTTTCGCTCGATTGAGCCGGGCGTTTCCCGCCGTCGCCGCCCCCATTACGTTTCCCGCCGTGCCAAACCACATGCGAACTCCCGCGCTCCTCGCCGTGCTGGCGGCGTTCGGCTGCGGTGGAGGGGGGGCTGCCAAGTCCGGCCCCGAACCGGAGAAGGAACCGGTCCTTCCGCCGCCCATCCCGCTCGTGACCACGCCGTTCGCGGGACAGTCGATCGCGGTCACTCCGCTCACCCTGATCGTCGCTGCCGACACCATTCCGAGGATTGCGCCACTCAACGACCGAACCGTGGCCCTGGCATGGGCCGATTCGATCATCGGCCAGGCGATCACCTCCCGGGGGCCGGACGTGAAGTGGGTGCTCCCCGCCGAGCTCCGGAAGGTGGCCCGGCGGTCGCCGACCGTTGCACCGGACCCCGACAAGATGGGGCAGGCCGCCCTGCGTGAGCAGGATCTGGAAGAAGTCCCCGATCCGTTCCGCAACTACATCCGCAACCTGGTCGCGCTGATCAACGGCCGGTATGCGCTGGTGCCCGCGGCCCTGAGCTTCACCCCGAGGCCCGACGGCCGGATCCGCGCCGAACTGGCGCTGGCGATCGCCGACACCCGGAGCAACAAGGTGCCTTGGCAGACGGTGGCATGGGCCGACGGGAGAACCCCGGAGCTCGCGCTCACCGCCGCGCTGGCGACCGTCCTCCCCCTGGGATTCTGACCGGGCATGACCTACCACGTCACGCTGATCCCGGGCGACGGCATCGGCCCCGAGATCACCGCCGAGACCGTGAAGGTGCTCGAGGCGACGGGGTTGAGCTTCGTCTGGGACGAGCAGCTCGCGGGTGTGGCGGCGGTGGACGCCACTGGCACGCCGCTCCCCGACGCCACGATCGAGAGTATCCGGCACCGCAAGGTCGCGCTCAAGGGGCCGCTGACCACGCCGGTCGGCGCCGGCTTCCGGTCGGTCAATGTCCAGCTGCGCAAGGAGTTCGAGCTGTTCGCCAACATCCGGCCGGCCCGGACCCTGGTTCCGGGCGGGCGGTTCGAGAACGTGGACATCGTCCTGGTCCGGGAGAACCTCGAGGGGCTGTACGTCGGGGTCGAGCACTTCATCGCCATCGGTGGCGATCCCCGCGCGGTTGGTGAGTCGCTGGCCATCGTGACCCGGGCGGGGTGCGAGCGGATCATCAGGTACGCCTTCGAGTACGCCCTCCGGCAGGGTCGGAAGAAGGTCACGATCGTCCACAAGGCCAACATCCTCAAGATGGTCAGCGGGCTCTTCCTCGAGGTCGGACGCCGGATCGCCAAGGAGTACGAGGGGCGCATCGAGGCCGGCGACATGATCGTGGACAACTGCGCCATGCAGCTGGTGCTCCGGCCCGAACAGTTCGACGTCATGGTGACCACGAACATGTTCGGTGACATCCTGAGCGACGAGGTCTCCGGCCTGGTCGGCGGACTGGGGCTGGCGCCCGGCGCGAACATCGGCACCCACGCCTCCATCTTCGAGGCGGTGCATGGCAGCGCGCCCGATATCGCCCGCCAGGGCATTGCCAACCCGTCGGCCCAGATCCTCGCCGCAGCGATGATGCTCGACCACCTCGGCGAGACCGCCTCCGCGAACCGTATCCGGGCCGCGGTGGAACAGGTGATCGTGGAGGACAAGGTGCGCACCAGGGACCTCGGCGGGAGCGCCACGACCCGGGAGTTCGGAGATGCCGTCGCCAGGCGGGTGGGCGCCTGAGGTACCCTGTGCGCGCTGCGAGCGGCGCGTGCCGGGGCTGGCGTGGGGGGAGTTGTGCCGCGAGTGCAGGGCGGAGCGAACCCGCCGCGCGGCCGGTGTTGCCCGGCGCGTCGCGCTGGCCGCGACGACCGCTGTCGGGCTCTACGTGGCGCTGGTGACGCCGCCGGTGCCGCTGATCCGGGTCTACGGCATCGTCGCGATCCTCGCCACCTACCTGCTGGTCCGCCAGATCGTCCACCGCGTCGCCATGGAGCTGCTGCCGCGCTGATCACGGCGATCGGGGGCCCGGGCGTCGCCCCCGCCGGGCCCGGTCGAGCCGCCGCCATCTGTCCTGGAGCCTGAACATGCCATCATCCCGATCCCGCTACACCGGCGCGCTGGCCCTGCTGCTCGGCGCCGCGCCCGGCGCGTCCGCCCAGGTCGGCCTCACAATGTTCAACGATGGGCGCGTCCTGGTGCGCCGGACCGTGCCGGCGGACCTCAAGCAGGGCCAGTCGGAGGTCAGCGTCGCGATTGGCCAGGTGGATCCCGCCACCGTGTTCTCGCTCGACAGCTCGGTCACCATCCTCGGCAGCCGCTACGAGGGCGGGGTGGACGAAGGCAGCGTGGTGCGTCGCGCAGTCGGCCGGCGGATCACGTTTCTGTCGGGACGCGACACGGTTCGAGCCGAGCTGGTCGGGGTCGACCCGGAGCGGTACAAGCTCACCGATGGCAGCGTCGTGTTCGGTCGGCCGGGAACCGCGCTCTGGCCGGCCGACCTGGTCATCACGAACCCGACCCTGTCGCTGAATGTCTCCACCAGCAAGCCGCGCCGGGCGCTCCCGCTCGGCTACTTCACGATGAGTGGCGGCTGGGAGGCGAGCTATCACCTGCTGATGGGCGCCAAGGGATTGGCCTCGGTGAGCGGGCAGGCGGTACTCCGGGCGGGTCCGCTGAAGGTGAAGGAAGCCAGCGTGCAGCTTCTGGCGGGGGATCCGGGGCGCGCGATGCCGCAGGCGCCGCCTCAGGCCTATGGCGACATGATGGTCGCCCGGGCGAACATGGCGAAGGAATCGGGTGTCGGGGAGGCGACGGTCGGGGACGTCCACATCTACTCCCTCCCCGGCCGGGTGACCATCGAGCCCGGCGTCGTCACCACGGTCCAGCTCTTTCCCCCAGCGACGGCGGGAATCACGAAGACCTACGAGGCGCCCAGCGCGAACCCGTACTACGGCCCCCTGCCGCAGTTCGGGGAGCCGATGGAATCGCCGATCGGCATCACCTACACGGTGCGGCGGCCTCGCAAATCGGATTTCGGCGACCGCCCGATGCCGGCCGGCACCGTCAGGCTCTACGAATCCGACAGCGCCGGGCAGGCCCAGCTCATCGGAGAGGCCTCCGCGGGCCACACCGCGGCAGGCGAGGATCTCCGGGTCTCGGCGGGGGTCGCGTTCGATCTCGGCGCGACGAGGGTGCAGACCACCTACACCACGGGACGTGACACCACCGGCGGACGGAAACGGACGGTGGCCACGGCCGATTACCGCGTGACCCTGACGAACGCGCGGTCGGAGCCGGTGGCGGTGGACGTGCTCGAGGAGCGCGGCGGGGAGTGGAGCGTGGTCTCCAGCAGTGTGCCGGCCGAGAAGCTCTCCTCGACCCGGACCCGCTTCCGGGTCACGGTCCCCGCCGGTGGCGAGGCCATCCTGACGTACCGACTCCGGGTCCTCTGGTGAGCGTCGTCGTCGCTCACTTGTCCGACATCCACTTCGGCGGCCGGTGCGACCTGCCCCAGGTCGCGGCGCTGGAGGAGTTTCTGCCCACCCTGAATCCCGGGGTGATCGTGGTGTCGGGTGACATCTCGATCCGGGCAAGGCATGGCGAGTTCCAGGCGGCCCAGCGCTTCCTGCATGGCCTCGGGCGGAGCGCGCCGGTCCACCTCATTCCGGGCAACCACGACACCCAGTGGTGGCGGAGCCCGCTCGGTGTGCTCGGGACCCGGGTGCTTCATTCGAAGTACCGCCGGTATTTCGGGGAGGAACTGACGCCGGTGCTCGAGCTGGATGACGTCATCGTTGCCGGCATGCTGTCGGCCAACGGTCTCTCGCTCGGCTCCCTGACCTGGAATCCGAATGACTGCACCGTGAAGGGCGACCTGCCGGCCTCCGAGGTGACGCGGGTGCGTGAGATCTTCGCCGCCGCGCCGCCGCACAAGGCGCGGCTGGCGGTGCTGCACCACAACGTGCTGCCGGGAGTCGTCTCCCGGCGGTGGGGGTTGTCCCGGCCCCGCGCCGCGCAACGCGCGCTCGCCAGTCTCGGGGCCGATATGGTCCTCTGCGGCCACGACCACACCGAGGGGGCGGGCCTGCTGGAGGGCGGGACCGTGGTGAGCACGTCTGGTACCCACTCGGTCCGGACCCGGGGCGGTCGCCCGTCGGCATTCAACCTGCTCCGCATCGACGGGCGGCGGATCGATATCGAGTTCTTCATCTACTCGCGCGAACACCGCACCTTCCGTCGTGGGGAGACCGCGAGCTTCGCCCGGCCCCGCCGTGCAGCTGGTCCTCTGGGCGCCTGAGCCCGCGGCGGTCGCTTCCCCGCCTGCCGGGGGGGAGCATCCGGCCGTGGTGCTGGGCCGGCGCCTCCGGCTCGCGGGCCTGCCCGATGCGACCCCCGTGGTCACGCACCGCAACCAGCAGGTGATGGTGTCGTGGCGGCCGGGAAAGGGGCTCCGACTGCACGAGGGGTACGCGCACGCGCCCGACGACGTCCTGACGGCGCTGGTCAGCTTCCTCACTCCCGGGACGCGGCGGGCGGCGCGGCTGGCCGCCCGGCAGGTGTTCCTCGCGTTTCCGGTGGAGGACTTCGCGCCGGGGAGCCCGCGCGACCCCCTCACCCGGGAGCGCCCCGGTGACGAACGCGCGCTGGCGAGGCTCCGCCAGCTGCACCTGGAACTCAACCATCGTCACTTCGATGGCGCGCTCGGCCGGATCCCGATCCTGCTCTCAAGCCGGATGCGGCGCCGGCTCGGTGAACTGCGCCTGGAGCGCCAGACCGGGCGGGCGATCCGGATCACGCTGAACCGCCGCCACGTCCGCCGCGACACGTCGGTCGCCGTCATCGACACACTCTTGCACGAGATGGTCCACCAATGGCAGGCCGAGTCCGGCCGCGCGGTGGACCATGGCGCCGAGTTTCGCCGCAAGGCACGCGAGGTCGGCATCAGCCCCCGGGCGACGGCGGGTGAGCTCCGACCGGGCCGCATCGCCGCAGGGCAGGGCTGACCGGGCGGCGGGCGCCACGCCGCCACAGTATCTTCGGCAGCAACCACCGACCATGGGCTGGTATGGGAGCCTTTGAAGGCGTCGACTTCTACGACATCGATTCCCTGCTCGGCGAGGAGGAGCGCGCGGTGCGCGACACCGTGCGCGCCTGGGTCGAGGAGCAGCTCATGCCGGTCATCGGGGAGTGCTACCTCGAGGGCCGTTTCCCGAAGGAGCTGATCCCGGGGCTCGCCGAACTGGGCGTGCTCGGCGCCAATCTCCCGGAGGAGTTCGGCTGCGCCGGGCTGGGCAATGTGGCCTACGGGCTCATCATGCAGGAGCTGGAGCGGGGCGACAGCGGCATCCGCTCGTTCGCCTCGGTGCAGGGCGCGCTGGTGATGTACCCCATCTTCGCCTTTGGATCCGACGAGCAGAAGCGGCGCTGGCTGCCGCCGCTGGCCCAGGGCAGGGAGATCGGCTGCTTCGGGCTCACCGAACCCGACTACGGCTCCAACCCCGCCGGCATGATCACCACCGCCCGCGGGACGCGGGATGGCTGGGTGCTGAACGGCGCCAAGATGTGGATCACCAACGGATCCCAGGCGACGGTGGCGGTGATCTGGGCCAAGACGGGAGAGCTGCAGGATTCGAAGTCGGTCCGCGGCTTCATCGTGCCGACCGACACCAGGGGCTTC
>JAOUIC010000286.1 GCA_029884275.1 Gemmatimonadota bacterium
CGCGGTGGAAGCGGGCGAGTCGCTCGGGTTCCTCCCCGGCGACCTCCAGGCGAAGGTGGATCCCTACCTCCGGCCGCTGTACGACGCGCTCGAGGACATGATGCCGCACGACCGGGTGCAGAAGGCGCTCGAGACCCGCATGATCGAGATCGCCCCGCTGGCGTACATGCGCGGCCGGACGCTGGCCGATGCCTTCATCATCCTGGATGAAGCCCAGAACGCGACCGCGGCGCAGATGAAGATGTTCCTCACGCGGCTCGGCGTGAACAGCAAGGTCGTGGTGACCGGCGACAAGACCCAGGTGGACCTGCCTCGCCGCGAAGACTCCGGCCTGATCCAGATTGAGCGGATCCTTCCCGGCGTCGACGGAGTGTCGTTCTGCTACCTCGACGAGACCGACGTGGTCCGGCATCGCCTGGTGCGCGAGATCATCCGGGCGTACGCCGAGGACCAGAGCGGCTGACGCATGCCGGGACGGCGGGCCATCCCCAGCCGGACAACTCCGAAGCCGCGGCTCGGCGCCCGCTCTCCGGTGCTGTCCCCCCGCCTGGTGCAGCGGATCGTGCGCGCGGTCATCGCCGGCGAGCGGCGTGAGGCCGTGGTCCAGGTGACCTTTCTCGGGCCGGCCCGCATGCGCCAGCTGAACCTCCGCTGGAAGGGTCACGATCGCCCCACCGACGTGCTCGCCTTCGCTCTGCCCCATCCCGATAGGGCGCTGTTCGGCGACGTGTACATCTGCGGCGCTCAGGCGAGGCGGCAGGCGCGGGACCTCGGCATCGCGGAGCGGGAGGAGCTGATCCGGCTTGTGGTCCACGGCACACTGCACGTGCTCGGCCGCGATCATCCCGAGGGGCCAGGCCGCACCAGGTCGGCCATGTGGCGCCGCCAGGAGCGCTACGTCCGGGCATTGGCATGATCTCCACCCTCCACTTCCTCCTGCTCCCGCTGGCGACCTTCGGCCTCGCCTTCTGGGCTGCCTGGCTTTCGCTGGCGACGGAGGCGGATGCGGACGTGCCGCGCCTGCTGGCGGACCAGCATTTCGCCGAGGGACAGCGACTCTCGCCGGCGCGCTCGCTGTATGTCGGCCACCTCGCCGCCCTCTTCCTGGCCGGCGCGGCGGCCGGAATCGCGGAGAGCTGGTGGGCGTGGGCCCCGGCTGGCGCGCTGACACGCTTCGGCCTGGCCGCCCTGCTGGTCTGGCTGGTGGGAAGTATTCTGCCCAAGGTCCTCGCCGTGGTGGCCCCTGAGCTTCCCGCCCAGGTGCGCCCCGCCGCCATCAGATCGTTGCGTCTGCTCGCGCCGCTCCTGGCGGCCGTCGCGTGGATGGAGGCCAGAACCCGCGCCGCGGCGGCGCGGTCCCCGCGGGACAGCGTGCCAACCCGGCGGGACATGCTGGTGGGGCTCTTCTCGCTGGCGGACATGACTGTGGCGGAAGTGATGACACCGAGGATTGACGTCGTCGCGGTGGATACCGCCGCCTCGCATGACGAAGTCATCGAGGTGCTGCGCGGTTCGGAGCACGCCCGGCTCCTGGTATACGACGGTCATCCCGACGCGGTGGTCGGGGTGCTGTACGCCAAGGACATGCTGGCGAGCCTCTCCACCGCCGAGCTCGACGAGTGGCCTCGCCTCATCCGTCCGGCGGCCTTTGTCCCGGAGGGCAAGACGCTCGACCGACAGCTCAGGGACTTCCAGCGGGGACCCAGCCACCTCGCCGTGGTGGTGGACGAGTTCGGCGGCACCGCCGGCCTGGTGACGCTGGAGGACGTGTTGGAACAGGTCGTGGGGGAGATCCGGGATGAGCACGACACCGATGAGACCGCGCCGGTCGTCGAGAGCGCCGAGGGCAGATTCTCGGTCGAGGGTGGCGTCCCATTGGCTGAGCTCGAGTCGCTGCTCAACCACAGCTTCAGACGTGACGACGTGACGACCGTGGGCGGCCTGGTGCTCGATCTGTTCGGTCGGGTGCCCCGCGGCGGAGAACGTACCGAGATCGAGGGCATCGAGATCGTGGTCGAGCAGGTGGCCCGCCGGCGGGTCAGGCGGGTGCTGGTGTCGCGGCTGGTCCGCACCGAGGCGGATCGGGAGGGCGAATGACCTGGTGGATGCTGGGAGCGGGTCTCGCCCTCGCGGTCTTCGGGGCGGTGGCGGGAACGGCGCTCATCTCGCTGAGTCGGGCGGAGCTGTCTCGGGCCGTGGCCGGCCAGCTTCGTGGCGAGGCGGGGTCGCTCGCCTGGCTGGCCGAGATGGAGGAGTTCCTCGGCGCAACCGCCGCGCTCACCGCCCTCGGGGTGACGATCATGGGGGCCGCGCTTCCTGCCTTCTTCCGGGGGTTCACGCCGGCGGCGCTGGCGCTGCTCCTCCTTCTGGTCGCCATGCCGCTGGTCCTTCTGGCGGGATATCTCCTGCCGCGCTGGCTGGTGCAGCCCCGGGCCGAGCTGCTCCGCCGGGTGGTGAGCCCGGTGCTCCGGCCCGTTGCGCGGCTGCTCAGGGTGATCCTGCCTGCGCGCCCGATCCCCGGAGCGGGCGAGCTTCGCGCGGTGTGGCGAGAAGGCGCGGCGGCCGGCCTCCGATCCGATGACGACCTGCTCAAGGTCGCCGGTGTCATGACCTTCGCCGAGCGGCCGGTGCGCGAAGTGATGACTCCCCGGACCGATGTCGTGGCGGTGTCGGAGAGCGATGCGCTCGAGGACATCTCCGCCGTCTTCGCCCAGAGTGGGTACAGCCGCCTCCCGGTCTACCGGGGAAACCTCGACGAGATCGTCGGGATGCTCCACGCCTTCGACCTCTTCCGGCTTCGCCCGGGCGACCAGCTCCCCATCCGGCCGGTCGCGACCGCCCCGGGGGGGCGGCCCTGCGGCGAGGTGTTGCTCGACATGCAGCGTGAGCGGCGCCACCTGGCGGTAGTGCTCGACGAGTTCGGCGGCACGCTGGGCATCGTCACCCTGGAGAACCTGCTCGAGTCCCTGGTCGGGGAGATCTTCGACGAGTTCGAAGGGGAGAGTGGCCCCGGCGGCCCGCCCGGGCCGCGGCTGTTCGAGGCCGACGCCTCGACCGCGCTGTCGGAATTGAGCGACCGGTTCGAGACGCGGTTCCCCAGCGTCAGGACCAGCACCGCGGGCGGCCTGCTGACCGAGCTTGCCGGGCGGATCCCGCAGGCCGGCGAGCGATTCCTGGTCGGCGACATCGAGTTCGAAGTCCTGCAGTCGACGCCGACCCGCGTCGAGCGCGTCTTGGTCCGGCGCGGATCGCTCCAGCCGATCGTGCTGGCACCCTCCGTCGGAGGAGACAAGGCATGATCGCCAAGCCGGCAGCCATCGTCCGGTCCATGCTCGAGCTGCTGGAGCGCCGCAACCTCCGGGGCTTCCTCAAGCTGGCCGAAAAGGCCGAGCCGGCCGATCTGGGCGATGTTCTCGGGTCACTGGATGATGAGACCCGGCTTGAGGTGGTGAAGGCCCTGCCGGCCAAGGTCTCAGGGGCTGCGCTGGTCGAGATGCCGGACGAGCACCAGGCCGAGGAGACCCTGGAGCTGCTAGCGGAGGAGTCGCCGGACGCGGCCCGGGACATCGTCGATGAGCTGGCCGATGACGAGGCGGCCGATCTGGTCGGCGGTCTCGATCCGGCGGGGCAGGAGCGCCTGCTCGCGGCGGTCGAGGACCGGGAAGAGATCGAAGAGCTGCTGCGGTACGATCCGGAGACCGCGGGCGGACTGATGACCGCCGCGGTGGTGACCGTGCTGGCCA
>JAOUIC010000287.1 GCA_029884275.1 Gemmatimonadota bacterium
CATGTCAGGCTGGTCATCAGCTGCTCAGTGGCGCGGCTCTGAAGGTCGAACCGCACCAGCTGGGGGAACTCGCTCTGCCGGTCGGTCGTGAAGTAGATGGAGCGCCCATCGGGGGTGAAACGGCCGCCGGACCAGGCCACGTCACCCGAGTCGGGCGGCGTCAGCTGTTCCCGCGCGCCGGTTTCGAGGGTGAGCATCCAGTAGCGGCTGCTCTGGACCGAGATCCCCTCCCTGAGCAGCAGCCGCCGCCCGTCGGGAGCCCAGTCGGCCACGCTCCAGCCACCTCCCTTCACTTCAGCGACCATGCGGTTGGAGGACGGGTCGCGGGGGTTCATCACCCAGATGTCGCGGTCGGCACCGTTGCGGCGAGTGGAGCCATACGCGATCGACTTCCCGTCGAGTGACCAGCGGACGCCGCCGTTCTGCGAGCGGCCGCCATCGGTCAGGCGGGTGACGGCGCCGTCGGCCAGGTCGAGGCGATAGAGCTGCCCGAACTCGTTGCCGCCTTCATCGCGCGAGAAGACGATGGACTCGCCTAGCGTCGGCTGGTAGGTCGCGGCGCCCACCGGCTCCTCGAAGAAGGTGAGCTGGGTCCGCGCGCCGCCCGGCATCACCACCCGGTGCAGCTGCGCCGTGTTGCCGAACCGGGTGCCGATCAGCATCTCGCGACGCGACGGGTGCCAGTCGCGGAGCGCGGCGCTGCGCGATTCAGTGTAGCGCCGCACCTCCGCAGGGAGCGTCGCCGGCAGCGGTGGCACGCTCTCGGCAACGAGCCGGTCGGGGACGGAGAGGACGGCGGGCGACGGCTGCTGGCCGACGGCGGTGGTCGGCAGGGCGATCAGGAGGGCGGCGAGCGGGCCGAGCCTGACGGCGGGATGGGGTCTGGTCATGCCGGAAAACTCTCCATGCGGACGAAGAAGCGGAAGTCGCCGCGCGGATCAGCAGTCTGGCGGCCGGTCCGGTCCCACCCCATCTTCCGTCCATGGCCGATCCCACCACCCGCCTCACCGCCGCACTCGCCGACCGCTACCTGATCGAGCGCGAACTCGGCCAGGGCGGCATGGCCACCGTGTACCTCGCGCAGGACGTCCGCCACGACCGCAAGGTGGCGCTCAAGGTCCTCCGCCCCGAGCTCGCCGCCATCATCGGCGCCGAGCGGTTCCTCTCCGAGATCAAGACCACCGCCAACCTGCAGCACCCCCACATCCTGCCGCTGTTCGACAGCGGCGAGGTGGACGGATTCCTGTTCTACGTCATGCCCTTCGTCGAAGGCGAGACGGTGCGCGACCGGCTCACCCGCGAGAAGCAGCTGCCGGTGGACGAGGCGGTCAGGATCGCGAAGGAGGTGGCGAGCGCACTCGACTACGCCCACCGCCGCAACATCATCCACCGCGACATCAAGCCGGAGAACATCCTGCTGCACGACGGGGCGGCGCTGGTGGCCGACTTCGGCATCGCGCTGGCGGTGAGCCGTTCCGACGGCGGCACCCGGATGACCGAGACGGGGATGAGTCTCGGCACGCCGCACTACATGAGCCCCGAACAGGCGATGGGGGAGCGGGAGATCACCGCCCGCTCGGACGTGTACGCGCTGGGCTGCGTGCTGTACGAGATGCTCACCGGCGACCCGCCCTTCACCGGCTCGACGGCGCAGGCGATCGTGGCGCGGGTGGTGACCGAGCACCCGCGGCCGATGCTGCCCCAGCGGCACACCATCCCGCCACACGTCGAGGCGGCGGTGCTCACCGCGCTGGAGAAGCTGCCGGCCGACCGCTTCGCAACCGCGGCGGAATTTCTGGCGGCGCTGGGGAACACCGCCTTCGGCCCGCGCGCGACGGCGTCGGGTGCGGCGCCGGGTCAGGCAGGGGTCGCCCATGGGCGACCCCTGCCCGGGCGTGGCGCCGCGGTGGCGATCGCGGTTGTGGCCACCGCCCTCGCCGCCTGGGGCTGGCTCCGGCCCGGCCCCGAGCGGCCGGTGACGCGCTACGGCTTGGCTTTCGCCCCGGGGCAGGAGCCGCGCGGGGGCTTTGCCTTCACGCCCGACGGCTCGCGGCTGCTCTATCAGGGGCCGGGAGACACAGGTGGCGCGCAGGTCTGGGTGAAGGAACGCTCGGAATACCTCGCTACGCCCATTGCCGGCACGGCGGGCGGTGGCATCCCTGTGGTTTCCCCTGATGGCGAGTGGTTCGCGAAATCCCAGGGGGGCCAGATCCGCAAGTGGCCCATCCGTGGCGGCTCGGCGATCACCCTGACGGGCGGCGCCTCCGGGGCCCCGGTCGCCTGGCTCGCCGACGGAACCCTGGTCTATTCCACGAGCGACTGGCAGCTGGGCCGGGTCCCGGCCGCAGGGGGCGAGGCGACGATCGTCTGGCAGCGGCCGGACAGCCTGTCAGGAAGCGTCGCGCTCATGCCCGCCGAACTCCCCGGAGGGCGGGGGGTGCTGTTCACGCTCTGCCGCGCCACGTGCAACACGTCGGATCTGTGGGTGGTGGACTTCCGGTCCGGCGGCTCGAAGCGGCTCGTCCCCGATGCGGCGAGGAGCTGGTACCTGCCGACCGGGCACCTCGCCTACAGTCGGCAGGACGGGAGCGTGCTGGCCGTCCCGTTCGACCTGGGCAGTCTCGAAGTCAGTGGAGCCCCGGTCCCGATTCTCGAAGGCGTGACGATGTCCTTCACGGTCTTCGCCAACCTGGCCTTCAGCCAGGCCGGGACCCTCGCCATGCAGGCGGGAGGCCAGGGCGGAACGTTGAACCCGCTGTACGAGCTGGTCTCGCTGGATCGGCGCGGCGGGCTCGAGCGGGTGGATTCCACGTGGACCTTCTCCCTCTCGCGAGTCGACAACAACCCGGGCTGGGCGGTGTCCCCCGATGGGCGGCGGCTCGCGATCGGGCTCAGCACCGACGCCGGCGACGACATCTGGATCAAGGCGCTGCCCGACGGGCCGCTGTCGCGGCTCACCTTCGACTCCACCGCCGAGCAGCGGCCCCGCTGGACTCCCGACGGGAAGTCGGTCACCTATATCACGAGATTTCCCAAGACTGTCCTGCTCCAGCGCCGCGCCGACGGCACCGGCGGGACCGACTCCCTCCTGGTGATGGACGCGCTGCTGGACGGCCGCTGGACCGCCGACGGGAAGTGGCTCGTGGTGCGGGCCGGCGGCGCCGGCGGCGGTCTTCGCAACATCTTCGCCCTCCGGCCTGGCGTGGACAGTGTGCCGCGGGAGTTCCTCGGCAGCGCGCAGGCCGACGAGTCGGCGCCGATGGTCTCGCCCGACGGCCGGTGGCTGGCGTACGTCTCCGACGAGACCGGGCGGGACGAGATCTACATCCGGCCGTTCCCCAACGTGGACGACGGCAAGTGGCAGGCGTCGGTCAACGGCGGGCAGGCGCCGCTCTGGTCCCACAGCGGGCGGGAGCTGTTCTACGTGGATCGCGACCGCAACATGGTGGCGGTCGCGGTGCCCGCGCAGGGGCCGTCGCAGCTGGGCGCTCGGCAGGTGCTGTTCCGGCTTCCCGAAGGCGCGTACCTCCGGGACCAGGAGTACTACACTCCCTTCGACATCACCCCCGACGACCGGCGGTTCATCATGGCGCGGCTGGTGCGCGCTGGCAGCACCGAGGCGGCGTCGTTCATCATCGTCGAGAACTGGTTCGACGAGGTGAGGGCGAAGCTGAGGGGGAAGTGACGATGACCGAGCCCCCCGGCCGCCTCTCCGCCGCCCTCGCCGACCGCTACCGCCT
>JAOUIC010000288.1 GCA_029884275.1 Gemmatimonadota bacterium
CCCTCATCGCGAAACAGCCGGAGAAGTACGGCTTCCCCAGGGTGGAGGGTGTGCCGCCGCTGGCGTACGACTCGGTCATCGTGCCCGATGCCACCGGCCTCGACGTGATCGCGCGGCTGGCCGACACGACCGTCGGCGTGATCCGCGAGCTGAACCCCCAGTTCCTCCGTCACGTCACGCCACCCAAGCGGGAGTCGGTCGTACGCCTGCCGCCGGGAACCGCGACCATAGTGTGGGCGCGGTTCGAGGCCATGCCGCCGCGCGAGCGGGTGACCTTCGTCGAGCACACCGTGCTGAAGGGACAGACCATCTCGGGCATTGCCCAGTCCTACAGGGTGTCGACCCAACTGGTGCTGGATGCCAACCCCGGCGTCAGGCCCTCGGCGCTCCGGCCTGGCAGTCACCTGGTGATCCCGACGAGTTACGTCCCCCCCAGCCGCGAGACGGCGGCGGCGCCCCGGGGCGCAGAACGCAGCCCTGCCACCGCCTCGGCCACGATTCGTTACCGGGTCCGCACCGGAGAGTCGCTGTGGACCATTTCGCAGGACTACCACACGACGGTCGCGAGGCTGCGGTCCCTGAACGGGATCGGCGCGTCCGAGTCCCTCCGCGCCGGTCAAGTGATTCTGGTTCCCGCCCCCGCCGTCCACGAAGCGTCTCCGCCGGCGGGGACTACGGTGGCCGGAGGGAAGCTGTACACCGTGCGCAGCGGCGACACGCTCAGCGGCATCGCCGATCGGCACCGGGTCTCGGTTTCGGCGCTCCGCGCCGCCAACGGTCTGGGCAGGTCGAGCCTGATCAAGCCTGGCCAGAAACTCCGGATCCCGTAGCGATCGCCCTGAATGAGAACGAAGCGGCGGGAGGCACCCGGGTTGGACCGGGCGCCTCCCGCCGCTCTCGCTTGAGGGTGACGACTACTTCTCGTGTCTCGTGCCCTCGAGCACCTTCCGGGCGTACCCGTTCGCCGGATCGCCGCCCTGCAGGAGGATCTCCTCCACCCGGCCGGGTCCGCGGTTGTAGGCCAGGAGCGCCAGTTCGATGTCGCCGTCGTAGCGTCGCATGAGATCGCGGAGAAAGCGGAATCCGATGCGAAGGTTCACATCCGGCTCCCGCAGCTGATCCACCGACAGGCCCCGCTCGTAGAACTGCGCGGTGCCCTGGAGGATCTGGGTGTAACCGATAGCCCCCCGGTGAGAGGTCGCATCAGGGCGGAAGTTGCTCTCCACCTTGACCAGGCGGAACGCCACATCCGTCTCGATGCCCTCGGACACCGCGATATCGTAGATCGCTGCGGCGAGATCGCCCGGGATCTGGTACTGTCCGGAGTACCGCAGGATCGCCTCGGCGCGCCTGGCCTGTGCCCGGGCGACAGTCAGCTCCCCGCGCAGGGCCTCGAGGCGCCGGCTGATCGCCCGCACCTCGGCCGCCACCACGGTCAGGGCGGGCGAGTCCTCCTCATCCGCGCGCACGCCGGTCCCCGACCCGGCCAGTGCGCTCACGATGAGCGCCACCAACAGCACCGCCGCTCCGCGACCGACCAGGCGCCGGGTCCATCCCGCGCGTCCGTGCGGATCGGGCTCCTCGATTCTCATGCCATGCTCCTGGGTTGCGAGGTCAGCCGGCCGCGGCGCCAGATTCGGCGCCGGGCCAGTCGCCCCGTGTGCCGCCCGTCTTCATGAGCAGGCGGATTCCTTCGATGACCATCTGCCGGTCGACCGCTTTCACCATGTCATAAACCGTGAGGCAGGCCACGCCGACGGCCGTGAGCGCCTCCATCTCCACCCCGGTCCGGGCGGTGACCGAGGCGGTGGCGGTCACGCGAACGCCGGGGATACTCTCCACCGCCTCACACTCGACCCGAAGCGCGTCGAGCGGGAGCGGGTGACAGAGCGGAATCAGATCTGCGGTCCGCTTCCCCCCCAACGTGCCGGCGACCTCTGCCACCCGGAGTACGTCGCCCTTTGCGACCGCGTTTTCCCGAACCAGCGCGAAGGCCTCCGGGCTCATACGCACCCTGCCTTCGGCGATCGCAACCCGCCGGCTGGGCGACTTCTCGCCCACGTCCACCATGCGCGCCTGTCCGGTCGGATCCACATGCGTAAGGCTCATAGCACCTCGGCCAGATCGTCCGCCAGCGTTGCCAGCAGCAGCTGGGGGTTCACGTTCCCCTGCGCCGCCTCCCGGGCCTTCGCCACCCGGCCAAGCGCCTCCACGAATGCCCGCGGGGTTCGCGGCCCCGCCGGCATCTCGGGCACGGAGGGAGTCCCGCCAGCGCCGCTGGCCGCCCGCCCGCCCTCGGCCAGCAGCATGGCGACGGCGTCCAGCATGGCAGTGAACTCCCCTCGCGCCGCATAGGGCCCCTGCTTCATCGCGCGCTCCGACCGCGCCGCGGCACCGGCCGAAACGGCGCGCAACAACTCCGCCGCGGCTCGGAGCGCCTTGTCGCTCTCCTCGCCCAGGCTGATCGCCCGGCCGATGGACCCCTGGGCGGCAGCCACCCGCTCCTGCAGCGCCGCGCCCTCCAGGCCCAGGTGGGCCCCGAGAAACCCCTTCACCTCGGTGTCGGGCAGCCGCCCCAGCCGCAGAGGCACCGTCCGGGATCTGATTGTCGGCAGCAGGCGGTTCGGATCCACGGCCGTCAGAATGAACTGGCTGTTGGCCGGAGGCTCTTCCAGGAGCTTGAGGAGGGCATTGGCCGCTTCCTGGTTCGCTTCCTGGGGGACCAGCCGATTGGCCTCGGCCACGAGGAACACCTTTCGGGCTCCAGCCACCGGGGTCAGCGCGGCGCGGCGCTGCAACACCCGCGCGGTGGCCAGGAAGTGCCCCCACATTCCGTCTGCCGGCTGGTAAAGCGGCTGCTCGCGGCGCTCGGCAATGACCGCCGCGATGGCCCCCGCGACCTCCTCAACCTGCTTCTCCGGATCCGATGCCTTGGGACTGAGCACCGGCATGACCCAGTGCAGGTCGGGATGGGTCAGATCCAGGACCCGCTGGCATGGTTGGCAGGCTCCGCAGGGCCTCGATCCCTCCGCCTCGCAGAACAGCAACTGGGCGACCCACAGGCCGAAGCGCTGCTTCCCCACCCCGACGGGGCCGGTAAGCAGGAGAACCTGTGGCAGTCGTCCATCGGCGCAGGCGCGACGGGCCCGATCACGCTCCGCTTCGTGTCCGACGATTGGGAGTAATGGCATCGACACAAACCTAGCCTGAGAGCAGGGCCGGTGTGGTCCTGGGCCTGTAAAATCATTTTCCACATCGAGTTACCATGTACCGTGTCGCGCCGAAACGGCATGGCAATCAGGGGGATGGTCTGCCTCCTATTCTGTGAGTGCGTGCTCGCATCAACGACCGAGCGAGTAACCACTCACACGCGCACTAAGCCCTATTTTCACAACGTGTTCGTGGATGACTCCGACTGCCTAGGTTGACTGCTGGAACTGCCACGGGGTCAGGGCATGCGGCGAACTGAGTCGTGATGTCGCTATAGTGCCGTGACGATGTCTTTTTAGAGTCGTTGTCAGTGGGGAACTGCTACGGCTTGATGTCGCTGACCTTCCTGAGTATCCTCTCGCGCCTTCCCGAGTAGCTCAGTTGGTAGAGCAGCTGACTGTTAATCAGCGGGTCGCAGGTTCGAGTCCTGCCTCGGGAGCTTCCCCCCCAAAACGACGTACCAGGCTGCCCCCTCGGAAGTCCTTCTGTGGGGGGGGGGCGTTCACCCCGCAAGGTCTT
>JAOUIC010000289.1 GCA_029884275.1 Gemmatimonadota bacterium
CGCTTCCAGCCGCGCGAGCTCTTCGCGGAAGGCGATGATGGCGGAGGCCCGGAGCTGGTCGGCGGAGGGCATGGCCGAAGGTATCCGTCGGGCGCCCGGAGAGAAAGCGCGGAGGTCCCTCTGCTGGACTTTCGTGGGGCGGGCAGCAGATTGGGCCAGAGCCTCGTCCCGCCCACTGCGAGCACATATGACCGAAGTCCGCCCCCTCCGGCACTTCCGGTACTCTGCCACTGCTTTGCTGCTGGCATGCGCCCAGGCCGTCCGCCCCCCTATACTACCAGCGTAGACTGCAGCACCGGATCGCGCGATTGCGGGCCGGTCCCGCCACGCGTCCGCCACCTGAGGTCCGTCCATCATCTCACTCGATCCCCGCCGCCTCCTTGCCCTGCTCAGGGGCCCGCGCACGGACGCCCGCGAGGAACTGCTGGCGGGACCGATCCGGGGAGAGCTGCTTGGCGCCGAGCACCTCGGGGAACGAGCCCAGGCGGTTGCGGCCGGGCAGCATCTCGTCTCCCGCCGGCGCGCGCGGCGCCGCACACCACTCCTCACCCGCGTCACCCGGACCCGCCAGATCCTCGAAGCAGCCCACCAGCGTCTCAGCGTCGCCGGCGCCCTCGGGCACGACGTCGGCCCCGCCGGTGACTGGCTGCTCGACAACTACCACGTGCTGCAGGACCATATCGGCGAAGTGCGGCAGAGCCTGCCAGGCGGCTACTACCGGGAACTCCCGGAGCTCGCCGACGGCCCGCTGGCGGGCTATCCGCGAGTGTACGAAGTCGCGATCACGCTGATCTCGCACAGCGAGGGACGGGTGGACCTCGCCAACGTCAGCAGCTTCGTAGGCGCCTTCCAGCAGGTGGCGGTGCTCACCCTGGGCGAACTCTGGGCCCTGCCGGCCATGCTCCGCCTCGGCCTCATCGAGAACGTACGGCGGATGGCGCTCCGCACGGTGCAGCGACTTGACGAGCTCGAATCGGCCGATCGCGCCGCGGCGCGTATCGCGCAGGCGGGGCAGACCGGCCAGGACGAGCTGGACCGGGAGCTCGATCGCTTCGCCTCCACCCCCCCGCCCCTCACACCGACCTTCATCTCCCGATTCCTGCAGCAACTCCGGATCGAGGGCGGGACGCTGCCGGCGGTGGTGCGGCTTGAACAGTGGATCGCGGAAGAAGCGCTGAGCGCTGAGGAAGCCACCGCCCGCACCACCGGGCGACTGGCGCTGACCCAGGTGATGATGGCCAACAGCATCACCAGCCTGCGGGCCATCGGGCAGATGGAGTGGCGGAGCTTCGTCGAGGAGCAAAGCCGGGTGGAGGCGGTGCTTCGCACCGATCCCTCCGGGTTCTATTCGCGGATGACCTTCGCCACCCGGGACCACTACCGGCACGTGGTGGAACGGATCGCCCGCCGCACCGGGCGCGCCGAGGAGGAGGTGGCGCGGCTCGCCATCCAGTGCGCCGCCCTGGGCCAGCAGGATGAGAGCGGCGACCCCCGGCGGGCCCACGTCGGCTACTACCTCATCGATGACGGGCTCGCGCTGCTGCAGGCGCGCACCGGATACCGGAGGATGGCGGGCGAGGCGCTCGCGCGCCGGGTGCGGCGCTTCCCGAGTGTGGTGTTCGTGGGCGGCGTCGCCACCGCGACCGCCCTCGCCCTCGCGGCGCTCTTCTGGCTCGGTGGACCAGTCGCGCGGCAGGAATGGCTGCTGCTCCTCCTCCCCGGGCTGATCCTCGCCAACGACATCGGCGTCTCCGTGGTGAACCAGCTGGTCAGCGCCTTCCTCCCGCCCAGGATACTCCCCAAGCTCGACCTGCACGAACACGGTGTTCCGCCGGAGTTCCGGACCGCGGTGGTCATCCCGACCCTGTTCGGGAGCGTGGAGGCGGTGCGCGAGGCGCTGGATAACCTCGAGGTGCAGTTCCTCGCCAACCGGGAGGCGCACCTGCACTTCGCGGTGCTGAGCGATTTCACCGACTCGGCCACCGAGACCCGCGCCGACGACGCCGCCATCGTCGAGGCCGCGACCGAGGGAGTCCGCGCCCTCAACGCCCGCTACGCGCCCGCCACCCAGGATGCCTTCTATCTCTTCCACCGTCCCCGCCGCTGGAATCCGCGCGAGGGGGTCTGGATGGGGTGGGAGCGGAAACGGGGGAAGCTGGCGCAGTTCAACCGTTTCGTGCTGGGCGAGGCCGAGGGAGCCTTCTCGGTCACGGTGGGCGACGTGACACCGATCCGGAGCGTCCGCTACGTCATCACCCTCGACGCCGACACCTCGCTCCCGCCTGACGCGGCCCCCCTCCTGGTCGGGGCGCTGGCGCATCCCCTGAACCGCGCGGTGTATGATGCCACGCTGGGGCGGGTGGTCCGGGGCTACGGAATCCTGCAGCCCCGGGTGGGCGTGTCGCTGCCCAGCGCGCACCGGTCGGTGTTCTCGGCGATCCACTCGGGCCATCCCGGCGTGGACCCCTACACCACCGCGGTGTCCGACGTCTATCAGGACCTGTATAGCGAGGGAAGCTTCACCGGGAAGGGCGGCTACGACGTGGCGGCCTTCGAGCGGGCCACCCATGGACGCTTTCCGGAGAACACCCTCCTCTCCCACGACCTGATCGAGGGCAGCTTCGCCCGGGCCGGCCTCGCGACCGACGTGATCGTGTACGACGACTATCCCGGCCGCTACCTCACCTACACCCGCCGCAAGCACCGCTGGATCCGGGGCGACTGGCAACTGCTCCCGTGGCTCACCGGAACGGTGCCTGGACCCGACGGCCCGGAGCCCAACCGGCTCTCGCTGCTCTCCCGCTGGAAGATCTTCGACAACCTGCGGCGGAGCACGCTGGAGGTGACGCAGCTCCTCTTCTTCCTGATCGGCTGGACCTTCCTCCCCGGCGGGCCGCTGCGCTGGACCCTGCTGGGCCTCGGCGCGGTGGCCGCCCCGTGGATCCTCTCGCAGCTCCTCGCAGTCATGCGCCCGCCGCTGGATCGCTCGTGGCGCGCCTACTACGGCGCGGTGGGCCGGGACCTGGTCACCAGCCTCCAGCAGCTGGGCCTCACGCTGGTCTTCCTCGCGCACCAGGCGTGGATCTCGGTGGACGCGATCGCGCGGACGCTCTGGCGGATGCGCGTGACCCGGCGGCACATGCTCGAGTGGCAGACCGCGTCGCTGGTGGAAGGAGAGAGAGTCGAATCGCTCAGGATGGCGTGGCGCTCGATGTGGCCGGCGACGGCGCTCGCCGGCGCAGTGCTGCTGCTGGTCGGGTGGCGGGTCGTCTCGGGAACGACCGGCGTGCCGCCGTGGCAGGTCGCGCTTGCGGTGCTACCGCTCGCGGTGGCGTGGCTCGCCTCGCCGGAGGTGGCGCCCGCGCTCAGCCGGCCGCCGGTGCGGCGGGACCAGCGGCTCGCGCCTGAGGCCCGCCGGCAGGCACTCCGCTACGCGCTGCTCCACTGGCGCTACTTCGACCGCTTCGTCGGCGCCAGCACCCATTGGCTGGCACCCGACAACTTCCAGGCGGAGCCCGAGCCGGTGGTGGCGATGCGCACCTCGCCCACCAACGTCGGACTGCAGCTGCTGGCGACGGCGAGCGCCCGCGACCTGGGCTTCCTCACGCTGGAGGAGCTGCTCCGCCGGCTGGAACTCGCCTTCGAGTCACTCGCGGGCATGCGCCGCTTCCGGGGCCACTTCTACAACTGGTACGACCTCCACGACCTGAGCGTTCTCGAGCCGG
>JAOUIC010000290.1 GCA_029884275.1 Gemmatimonadota bacterium
ACTGCGACGAGTACTACAGCTACTCGGATCTCGCCGGACTGACCCGCGAGACCGACATGCCCAGCGTCCAGCGCGATCCCTGGGACCTGGTGCGTGAAGCGGTCGCCACCATGTCGCGCTCCGGCGACGTGATGCGCTCCGACCGCCTGAAGCAGGTGATGCAGCAGTTGGACTCCACCTTCGATGAACGCAACGCCGGCTTCAGCCGCTTCAGCAAGTTCGTGCTGGAGGCGAGCCGGCGCGGGCTGCTCAAGTCCACCAAACTCGACAACGGGCAGTACGAGATCGCCCTTGGAGAGCCCGAGGCTCCGAAGGCATCGGCCGTCGCCCCGGCGACCACCCCAGCCGCACCGGCGGAGCCCAAGGACGACCGTCGTCGTCGCGGCCGGGGACGCGGTCGCGGCCGGGGTGGGAGAGCGACCTCGGACTCCGCCTCCCGCGAGGCGGCTCCGCCGGCTCCGGCGGCTCCGGCACCTGCCGCGGCCCCGCGGGCGGAAGGGCTGACCCTCGCCCGAGCGTTCGACCTGATGCGACTCGCGCTGAGCGAGCTCCCGAGTCCCACTGGTCACGAGGCGCTCCGTCTCAGGATGGCGGCGCTTCATGGGCGCGAGGACCCCGCACTCCTTCCGGAGCAGTTCGCGCGCTTCCTCCGACAGGCGCACGATGCAGAGGTCGCGGACGTCCGCAAGCTGGGTGACGACGAGTTCGAGATCATGGCGCGCGGCCTCGAGGCCGCCAGGTCGGCGGCCTCACGGGCGCGGCATCGGCCGGCCGAACGACCCGCCTTGGGTGCGACGGGGGAGGCTGTCGCGGAGCCCTCCTCGGCTGCAACTGCCGAGGCTCCGACGGTACGAGGGGGAATCCGCTTCCGGCGCGGGTCCCGGGCCGGCGGTGCCATCTCCGCCATCCCGATGGTCGGGGTCGTGACCCTCCACGAGGAGGAGCCACCCGGGGCTCCGGCCGAGAAGCCGGCGCGGGCGAAGAAGAAGTCCGCGAAGGTCCCGGCCGCGGAGCCGCCAGGCAAGAAAGGCGGCGGCCGCAGCCGCAAGAAGGTCGCGGAATGAGGGACTGGAAACGGGCAGCGACGCTGCCCGTCTCCTTTTTTCGGCAGGATGCGGTCGCGGTGGCAAGGGGCCTGCTGGGCGCCGTGCTGGTGACCTCGTTCGAGGGCCGGACGACCGCCGGCCGGATCGTCGAGGTCGAAGCCTACCTGGGCTCGACCGACCCGGCGTCACACGCCTACAAATTGCGCAGAAACCGGCAGAACCAGTCGATCTATGGCGACCCTGGCGACTGGTACGTCTATCGGTCCTATGGAGTCCATTGGTGCGCTAATCTGGTCAGCGGCCCGTCCGGGGTCGGAGCGGCCGTTCTGATCAGAGCGCTGGAGCCGCTCGAAGGGCTCGATGTGATGCGGCGCCGGCGCGGTCTCGCCTCGGAACGACTGCTCTGCGCGGGCCCCGGCAGGCTCTGCCAGGCGATGGGGATCACGCGGGCCCTCGACGGCGCCATGATGCGCCGCTCCCTGGCGGTGGTGAAGTCCGGAGGGTCGCTCGCGCCTGGCATCGCGGTGGCCACCCCGCGGGTGGGGATCAGCCGCGGCCGCGATGCCCCGCTCCGGTTCGTATTAGGGGATTCCCGCTTTCTCTCCCGTCCCATACGGGCTGAGAAATGAAACGGGAGGATCGGCGCCGCCGCCGATCCTCCCGTTTCGTCGCCCGGGGGCGGGGTTTCCCGTCGCTACTCCTTCCCGGTACCGGTCTCGCGGGAGCCGCCGATCCTGATCCGAAGGCCGGCGTTGAAGGTGTGTGTCGCGTTGACCAGGAGATTGTCCGACGGCGGGGAGCCGGCCAGTTCGTACTGGCCGAACACGAGGAACTTGCCGAGCCGGACCTGGGCCCCCGCGGTGAAGTTCGGATAGGTGTGAGTCCCGAGCTTGTCCGCGGTCTCCTCAGCCTGGTCGGCCTCGGCCGGGCTGTTGAAGGGGCCGTTCGGGTACTCCTTCACGGTCTGCATGACGCCAAAGCCGACCCCCACGTAAGGCTGGATCGAGCCGTTGAACGGGAAGGCCAGCAGCGTGAAGGAGAACTTCCGGAGGTCATTGAACACGACCGTCCTCCGTCCCCCGACCACGGCCGGATCCGAGTAGGAACTCGTTTCGTTGGTCGCGATGACCTCGTCCACGCTGATCAGGAGGCCGGTCCGCTTGGCCGTGATCAGGGTATGACCGCCGACCGAAGGGAAGGCGCCCAAGGTCTGGGTCTGGGTCTCGAAGAGAGTCATGCCGCCTTGGGCACCGAGGTACCAGGCGAACTTGTCGAAGCCCGTGCTCTGGGCGAAGAGTGACGGGGCTTGAGCCAGGCAAACCAGCCCGAGCACCGTTGCGGTGCGAGCAATCGTCCGCATCGCGATGCCTCCAGAAAGGGGTCGAATGGCCGCTATGGGCTTTTCCAGCTTCTGTTTGGGGCGCTGAGCTTCCAAACTACTTGAAGGGGCCAATTCCCACAAGAACCAATTACCCGATGAAAAGCCGAAATTGGTCAGATGAGCCCAAGTCGTGCGCCGACCTTCCGCATGGCGGCTAGTGCCTGATCCAGATCCGCCCGGCTGTGGGCCGCCGAGACCTGACAGCGGATCCTGGCCTGGCCCTGCGGGACCACCGGAAACCCGAACCCGGTGACGAACACCCCCTCCGAAAGCAGCAGCCGGCTCATCTCGATGGCCTTGGCCGTTTCGCCGAGAATCACCGGAATGATGGGCGTCTCGCCGGGGAGTGGCTTGAATCCATTTGCGAGCAGCTGCTCGCGGAAGTAGTTCGCGTTGCTCCGGAGTGTCTCGACCCGCTCAGGGTGTCGCTCGAGGTACTCGATGCTGGCAAGCGCGCTGGCCGCGACGGTCGGCGGCAGGGCGTTTGAGAAGAGCTGCGGCCGGGCCCGCTGGGTGAGGTAGTCGCACGCTGCGCCGGTTGAGGCGATGAATCCGCCCGCCGCCCCGCCAAGCGCCTTGCCCAGGGTCGAGGTGATGATGTCCACCTCGCCCACCATGCCGTAGTGCTCCGCCGTTCCCCGGCCGGTCTTTCCAAGCACCCCGGTGGCGTGACTGTCGTCTACGACGAGCACCGCGTCGTGCCGACGGCAGATCTCGGCGAGGTCAGGCAGCGGGGCGATCGAGCCCTCCATCGAGAAGACCCCGTCGCTGATCACCATGCGGACCCGCCGGTCCCGGGCGGCCTGCAGTTTCTCCTCGAGGTCGGCCAGGTCACCATGCCGGTAGACGCCGGTCTGGCACTTCGTGATCGCCTTGGCCAGCCGGATTCCGTCGATGATGGAGGCGTGGTTCAACTGGTCGCTCAGGACGAGGTCGTCCTCGCCCAGCAGGGTAGCGGGAAGCGCCTCGTTGGCGTTCCAGCAGCTGACGAAGCTGAGGGATGCCTCGGTTCCGACCAGCCGGGCACACCCTGCCTCGAGCTCGCGATGGATGGTGAAGGTCCCGCAAATGAACCGCACCGACGCCGTCCCGGCGCCAAACCGGTCGAGGGCGGCCTTTCCCGCGGCCACGACTTCGGGAGCGTCACACAGCCCCAGATAGTTGTTGGAGGAGAGGACGATGACCTCGCCGTGCCCCTCCATCCGGACCCGGGCCGCCTGAGCGCTCTCAAGGTACAGCAGATCCTTGTACACCCCGTCCCGCCGGAAGGCCTGCAGGTCGGAGGCGAG
>JAOUIC010000291.1 GCA_029884275.1 Gemmatimonadota bacterium
TTCCTGCTGGTTTCGGGGCGGCCTCTCCGTGAGCCGGTCGCCTGGCGCGGTCCGATCGTCATGAACACCCGCGACGAACTGCGACAGGCCTTCGCCGAACTGGAGGAGGGGACCTTCCTGAAATGAGCCTCCGCCTCTGGCCGGCAAGGCCTCGGGGTCGTATAGTCCGTCCACCCCAATCCCTCTACGGGTCTACCATGAAAACTCGCCTTGCCGCCACCCTGCTCATGGGGCTCGCCGCCTGCGCCCCGAAATCCGAGCCCGCGCCGCCTGCCGCCCTGCAGGAGGTGACCTTCACGGCGACGGAGTTCGCCTTCACCGGTCCCGACAGCATCGCCCCCGGTTTCACGAAGTTCACCATGGTGAACCAGGGCGCGCAGGACCATCACCTGATCGTCGGTCGCTTCGGCGACGGGCAGACGCTCGAGGCCGTGATGGCGTTCATGAAGGAAAACCCGACAGCCGAACCGCCCGGCGTGACCTGGCACGGGGGCGCCAACGCGGTGGCCGCGGGGGGATCGGCGGGGTCCATCGTGGACCTGGCGGCAGGGCGCTACCTGGCCATCTGTTTCATGCCCGACCCGGCCGACGGCGCGCCACACCTCATGAAGGGGATGCTCAAGGAATTCGTGGTCGCCGGCACCAGAGGCACGGCGGTGGCGCCGGAATCCCACGGCGAGGTCAGGCTCAAGGACTTCGGCTTCACCCTGCCGCCGCTCTCCGCCGGCACCCACACCTTCCACGTCGTCAACGACGGTCCCCAGACGCACGAGATCCAGCTGGTCAGGCTGAACGACGGCGCCACGGCGAAGGAATTCCTGGCGGCCCTGGCCCCCGGCGCCAAGGGGCCACCACCGGGCGTCATGATGGGCGGCCCGGGGGCCTATAGCGCGGGGGGCGACGGCTACTGGCCCGTGACGCTCTCGCCTGGGAACTACGTCGCCATCTGCTTCGTGCCGGATCCCGGAAGCGGCGCTCCGCACGTCATGATGGGGATGATGCAGGAATTCGCCATTCCCGCCAGTTGACAGTTCGGCGCGGGGCGGGGCGCTTCGCCCTCGCACTGACGCTGGTCCTCGGCGTGGCCGGCAGTTCATCGCCGGCCACGCCGCGCCGCGACCTGCCCGAGGTTCGTCCCAACGACAACCGCGTACCTGCCGGCCGCCTTGAGGGCGACACGCTGCACCTGAGCCTGGTGGTGCAGATGGCGAGGTGGCATCCCGAGGCGGCGGACGGCCCCTCGGTGGACGTCGAGGCGTTCGCCGAGGATGGGAAGGCGCCCGAGATCCCGGGTCCGCTCATCCGCGTGCGCGAGGGGACGGTCATCGACGCAACGGTCAGGAACGATCTGGCTGATTCCACTATCACGGTGCACGGACTGTATGCCAGGCCGGCGGAGGTGCCCGACAGCCTGGTGCTCAAGCCAGGCGAGTCGGGGAGGGTGCGGTTCCAGGCTGGGGCGCCGGGGACCTACTTCTACTTCGCCACCCTGGGCGCGCCGGCGGGACGGAAGGAAGGAGCCGAACGGGAGACGATGGCGGGCGCGTTCATCGTGGATCCGGCCGGAGGGTCGCCGCCGGACCGGATCTTCGTCATGAACATCTGGGAGGAGCCGATCGACTCGCTCACCTACAGCAGCGCTCTCACGATCAACGGCCGGTCCTTCCCGCACTCCGAGCGGATCGAGACCGTCGTGGGAGACACGCTCCACTGGCGGTGGATCAACGCCAGCCTGCGCCAGCACCCGATGCACCTGCACGGCTTCTACTATCTGGTGGATAGCCGGGGCAATGCCCTGACGGACTCGGTCTACGCACCCGACGCTCGCCGGCTGGTGGTGACCGAAGCCATGCAGCCGCTCACCACCATGGCGATGACCTGGTCGGCGGCGCGGGAGGGGAACTGGCTGTTCCACTGCCATATCGGATTCCACGTCGTGCCCGAGGCCCGGCTCGTCTCGCCGGCACCACACGCGCACGACAATCACTCCGGCGACGCGACGAAGCACATGGCGGGCCTGGTGCTGGGGATCTACGCGAAGGTGCCGCCGGGGTGGCGGGAGCCGGCGCGTGGCGTGGCGCGGCAGGTCCGCATGCATGTGCAGGAGGGAAAGCCCCGGGGCCATGCACCGCGCGCGCTCTCCTTCGTGTTCCAGCGGGGCGAGACGCCACCGGCGCCGGACTCGGTGGACATCCCCGGCCAGCCGCTGATCCTGACACGCGACGAGCCCACCGACGTCACCATCATCAACCATCTCCGCGAGGCGACGGCGGTGCACTGGCACGGCCTCGAACTGGAGAGCTGGTCCGACGGCGTGGCGGGGTGGAGCGGCATCGGGAAGGGCGTGGCGCCCGCCATCCAGCCGGGCGACTCCTTCGTGGCGCGACTGTCGCACCCGCGCGCCGGCACGTTCATCTATCACACCCATCTCAACGACTTCGAGCAGCTCACCTCCGGCCTCTACGGCGGCATGATCGTGCTGGAGCCAGGCGAGCGGTTCGATCCCGCCACCGACCACCTCTACGTGGCCGGCTGGGATGGTCCCGGTGACGCCGGGGATCCCCGCGTCGTCAACGGCGACACCGCGGGACCGCCGGTCGAGTGGCAGCGGGGAGTGCCGCACCGGCTCCGGTTCGTCAACGTCGGCATGGCGGCACCAGTGCGGTTCACCATGTACCGCGACTCTACCCCCACCCGGTGGCGCGCCCGCGCGAAGGACGGCGCCGACCTCCCGCCCTCGCAGGCGACGGAACGGGCCGCCAGCGTCAGCCTCAACGTCGGCATGACGGTGGACGTCACGTTTCTCCCCACCGAGCCAGGCGAGTACCGGCTCGTGGTGCCCGGGTTCGAGAAGGGGAAGGCCCGGTGGAGCCAGCCCATCATCGTGAAATGAGCGCCCGACACCCGGGACGTCCATGACCTTCGACATGATCCAGACCACCGCGCTCGCCGCGGTGGTCCTCTTCGCCGGGTACGGCATCCGCCGCCGGGTGCCGGTGCTCGACCGGTTCAACATCCCAGCGCCGGTGGTGGGTGGCGTACTCTTCTCGCTGCTGGCCCTCGCGCTCCGGCAGACCGGGATCGTGCGGTTCGAGTTCGACACCACGCTGCAGGTGCCGTTCATGAACGCCTTCTTCACCTGCATCGGGCTGGGGGTGAGCCTGCAGCTGCTCAAGGTCGGCGGGCCGCAGGTGGTGCTGTTCTGGCTGCTCGCCTCGCTGCTGGCGATCCTGCAGAGCGGCCTCGGTATCGCGGTGGCGCAGGCGGTCGGGGTCGATCCCTTCCTCGGCCTCATCACCGGCTCGATCACCATGACCGGCGGCCACGGCACCGGTGCGGCGTTCGGCAAGCTGATCGAGGACCAGTATCAATTCTCCGGGGCGGTGACCCTGGCGATGGCCGCAGCCACCTTCGGGCTGGTGAGCGGGGGACTCATCGGCGGACCGATCGCGACCCGGCTGATCGAGGGGCGGGGACTCCGTTCGCCGGGTGGCACGGCGGGGCCGCTGGCCGAGTCGGTGGCGCACGCGGCGCTGGACGAGGAGATCGACGTCGAGGGCGCCGGCGAGGCGCCCACCGCGTACCGCATCCTCAAGACGATGACGCTGATCCTGGTCTGCATGTGGCTGGGCGGCATCGTCTCGGGCTGGATCAACAATTACTTCACCATCGCGGGCTACATCGGGGCGATGCTGGTGGCGGCGGTGATCCG
>JAOUIC010000292.1 GCA_029884275.1 Gemmatimonadota bacterium
CCGAGACCGGCCTCGCCATCGGCACGCCGCTGTACATGAGCCCGGAGCAGGCCGCCGGCGACCGCGACCTCGACGGCCGGAGCGATCTCTACAGCCTGGGGTGCGTGCTCTACGAGATGCTCGCGGGCCAGCCGCCCTTCACCGGGCCGACGGCCGAGAGCATCACCCGGCAGCACCTGCTGACCCAGGCGGCGCCGGTCACCAACCTGCGTCCCACCGTACCCGAAGCGGTGGCAGGCACCCTGGCGCGGACGCTCGCCAAGAATCCGGCCGACCGGTTCAACCCGGCGGCGCAGTTCATCCAGGCGCTCGCCGCGCCGGTCGGGGCGCTCTCGCCGACCGCGCCCATCCCGAGGCCGAGGCGGACCTGGCTCCCCCTGCTGATCGGCGGGGCGATCGTGCTGGCCGTGGGCGCCGCGCTGACGACGTGGCGGCTGACCCGCGGCCGCGGAGGCGCGGCGATCGAGCGGATCGCCGTCCTGCCGATGGACAACCAGACCGGTGATACGACCCAGCAGTTCTTCGCCGATGGGATGACGCGGGAACTGATCGGCGTCCTGACCGATGCCGGGGTGCGCGTCCTGGGCCACCGTGCGGTCGCGGCCTATCGCGAGTCCGATCTCCCCGTATCCGAGATCGCGAAGCAGCTCGGCGTGGACGCCGTCGTGACCGGTTCCGTGCTCCAGGCCGGCGACCAGGTGCAGGTCGCCGCCGAACTCACCGACCCCGCGACCGGCGAGAATCTCTGGGCCCGCAGGTTCGCCCGCCCGGCGGCCGACGTCCTGACCCTGCAGCGCGACATGGCGGGCGAGATCGCCCGGGGGATCAAGGCCAGGCTCACCCCGGCCCAGCAGCAGTTTCTGGTGCAGGCGCGTCCGGTGAACCCGAGGGCCTACGCCCAGTACCTCCTCGGGCAGGAGCAGGCCAACCTGCGCACCCCCGAGGGGTTCCGCCTGAGCTTCGAGTATCTGGGGCGTTCGATCGCACTGGACTCGACCTTCGCGCCCGCCTGGGCCACGCTGGCGATGTCGAGCGCCTACGCCCTGATCTACCAGACCGCCCCGCGGGACTCCGCGCGGGCGGCGCTCGAGCGGGCCGCCGCGCGGGCGATCGAACTCGATGACCGCCTCGGCGATCCGTATTTCGCACGCGGCGTCGCGCGCCTGCACATGGACTGGGACTTCGCCGGCGCCGACGAAATGTTCCGGCAGGGTCGGGAGCGGACCCTCTCCACCCAGGCGCTCGCCCTGTACGGCTGGGTCGCCTGGGAGACGCGACGCTGGTCCGAGATCGCCGCCACCACCAAGCACCTGGTCGAGCTGGAGCCGACCACCGCCCAGTGGCGGAGCGACATGGCCTGGGGCTACTGGTCGAGCCGCGACAGCGCCGCGGCGCGGGCCGCGGCGGAGAGCGCCATCGCGGCGGACTCGAGCTTCTACGAGGCGCACGACATCCTGAGCCTCATCGAGATGGACGCGCGCGACGACGCCGCTGCGGAGCGCGCCCATGCGCGCGCCGTGGCGCTGGCCGGCGGGGACTACTGGGTGCGCCAGTTCAACACCGGGATGATCGCCGCGGCCCGCGGCGATGCCGCCACGGTGCGCCGGATGCTGCGGGAGCTCGAGGGGGACCCTCGACTCGCCCAGCGGGCAGGCCTGCTCTACCTCGCCGGCGACAAGGAGGGGATGTACGCCATGTTCGACCGTGCGATCACGGAGCGGGATCCGGACCTCCTGCAGGTCCTCAACGCCATGCCGTTCCTCTACCCGATTCGCCGCGAGCCGCGCTACCAGCAGCTGCTGCGGCGTATCGGCTTCCCCGAGGAACAGCGGCCGTGATCGGGCCCCGGGAGCGCCTCGCCGCCGCCCCTTCAGCCCTCCACGCTTCGGAGGTCGCCCCGTGACCCTCGATCGCCTCAGGGCAAGCCTCGCCGACCGCTACCGCCTCGAGCGGGAGCTGGGGCAGGGCGGGATGGCCACGGTGTATCTGGCCGAAGACCTGAAGCACAGGCGCAAAGTCGCGCTCAAAGTGCTCAAGCCGGAGCTGGCTGCCGTGTTAGGCGCCGAGCGGTTCGTGCAGGAGATCACCACCACCGCCCAGCTGCAGCACCCCCACATCCTGCCGCTGTTCGACTCGGGCACCGCCGACGGCTTCCTCTATTACGTGATGCCCTACGTCGAGGGCGAAACCCTGCGCGCGAAGCTGAACCGGGAGACCCAGTTCGGGATCGACGAGGCGGTGCGGATCGCGCGGGAGGTGGCGGACGCGCTGGACTACGCTCACCGCCACGGGGTCATCCACCGCGACATCAAGCCGGAGAACATCCTCCTGCACGACGGCCGGCCGATGGTGGCCGACTTCGGCATCGCGCTGGCGCTCTCCGCCGCCGCCGGCGGCCGCATGACCGAAACCGGCCTCTCGCTGGGCACGCCGCACTACATGAGTCCCGAACAGGCCACCGCCGAGAAGGAGATCACGGCGCGAAGCGACGTCTATTCGCTGGCGAGCGTGCTGTACGAGATGCTGGCGGGGCAGCCGCCGCACCTGGGGGGCTCGGCCCAGCAGATCATCATGAAGATCATCGCCGAGCCGGTGGCGGGAGTGACGCAGTTCAGGAAGTCGGTGCCGGCCAACGTGGCGGCGGCGCTGGGGAAGGCGCTGGAGAAGCTGCCCGCCGACCGGTTCGACAGCGCGAGGGCCTTCGCCGAGGCCCTGGCGAACCCGCAGTTCACGCTCGAGGGAACGGCGGCAGGGAGTCTTTCACCTCTGACCGCCGGGCCATGGAAGCGGCGGTTTCAGGGTGCGCTCGCCGCCATCGTGCTGCTGCTGGTCGCGCTGGCGGCGGTCATCCTGTCCGCCCGGCGACCCTCCCCGGCGGCCGGAACGATCCGCTTCACCGTCACCGGCCCGATCGATTCGACCATCAGCGAGCTCGGGCAGGGGGAGGCCCTCTGGCCCCGGTACGGTGCCACCGTTGCGCCCGGTGGGGGCCACCTCGCCTTTTCAGTCTTCAAATCGACAGGGTGGGTGGTCTACCTGCGCGCGGTCGACTCGTTCGATCTCCGGGAGATCGAGGGTATAAGCCCCTTCTTCTCACCAACCGGCCGGGAAGTCGGTTTCCTGCGGATGAACGAGGTCTGGACCCAGCCGCTGGCCGACCGGGTTCCGACTCGCGTGGGCGCGGTTCCGGAATCGTTTTGGGACATCTACTCCGCGGTCTGGCATCCCGATGGCCGTATCCTGGTGAGCGGTGCGCGCGGCCTGTGGGCCATCCCGGCGCGCGGGGGGACGCCGTCGCTGCTCGTCCCGGGCGATTCATCGAAGGCGGAGCAGATCGGGGAGGTCGGAGTGCTGGACGACGGTCGGCTCCTGCTCAACGTCGGGGACCGGGCCGGGCGTCACCTCGAGGTGGTCACTCCGGACGGCAGGGCGCGCACCCCGGTTGTCGCGGGCGCCGAGTCCGGAGGGATCGTCGGCGACATCCTGGTCTACCGCCAGGGCGGACAGGACCGGGCCACCCGTTTCAACTTCAAGCGGCTCGAGCCCGTGGGTCAATCTGTGGCGCTGCCGGACGTCCCGACTCCCCGGCTGGCCGGCTCTGTTGCGTGGGTGGCGGCCGAAGACGTTATCCGCAGGGAGCTGGTGTGGGTGACGCGGGACGGGCGTGCCACCGCGACCGGCCTCCC
>JAOUIC010000293.1 GCA_029884275.1 Gemmatimonadota bacterium
CCGACTTCGCGCCCGGCACCCACCTCCGGATCCACCCGCTGCTGGACTGGACCGAGCTCAACATCTGGGAGTACATCGAGCGGGAGAGCATTCCCACGGTGTCGCTCTACTACGACCACGGCACCGGCATCCGTTACCGCTCGCTCGGGTGCGGGCCCTGCACCAATCCGGTGGAGTCCACCGCGAGGAACGTCCAGGAGATCATCGTGGAGCTCAAGACCGGCAAGTTCGCCAATATCGCCGAGCGGTCCGGCCGGGCCCAGGACAAGGACGACGGCGGCGGGCTGGAGACGCTCCGCCGCGACGGGTACATGTAACCGTCGGCCGGCCGGCGAGCCCGACCGGATCCGGGTCGAGTGGCCCGGGGCGCTGAACGGTCGGGCTTTCTGGCCCCGGTTCGTCGGGTATCCTCTTGCAGGGCATGGGATTTGCCCCCTGTGGGGACCTTGGGATAGCCCCCGATGGGCCGTCCGTCACCTGTCACTCCACAACACGGCCGAATGGACTTCAACTGGAGACCGGACCAGCTCGAGCTACGCCAGGCGGTTATCGACTTCGCCCGACGCTCGCTGCAGGACGATCTCGGCGGCAGGGACCACCGGGCGGAGTTCTCGCGCGAGCTGTGGCAGCGATGCGCGGAGTTCGGGATCCAGGGTCTCCCGTTCCCCGAGTCGCTCGGCGGCGGAGGACAGGACCCGCTGTCGGCCGTCCTCGCCATGGAAGCCCTCGGCTACGCCTGTCGCGACAACGGCCTGCTCTTCGGCCTTGCCGCGCAGATGTGGAGCGTACAGATGCCGATCCACCGATTCGGCACCGCGGAGCAGCAGCAGAAGTACCTGCCCAGGCTGTGCTCCGGCGAGTGGATCGGTGCCCACGGCATGAGCGAGCCCGACTCCGGGTCCGACGCGTTCAGCCTCCGCACCCGCGCGGAGCGCCGGGGCGATCATTACATCCTCAACGGCTCCAAGACCTTCGTCAGCGAGGCGCCAGTCGCGGACCTGTTCGTCGTCTTCGGCACCATCGATCCGGCCCAGGGAGCGCTGGGCTTGACCGGCTTTCTGGTCGAGCGTGACACCCCCGGGCTGAGGGTGGGCCGGCAGATCGAGAAGATGGGTCTCAAGACGTCGCCGATGGGCGAGGTCGTGTTCGAGGACTGCGCCGTTCCGGTCGCGAACCGCCTGGGGCGGGAGGGACGCGCCGTCAGCATCTTCAACGATTCGATGGAGTGGGAGCGGGGTTGTATCCTCGCCTCCACCCTGGGCACGATGCAGCGGTTGCTCGAGTCCTCCGTGGCATATGCCCGGGAGCGACGGCAGTTCGGACGCCCCATCGGCGAATTCCAGTCGGTGGCGAACCGCCTGGTCGACATGAAGGTGCGGCTCGAGGCCGCTCGGGGCGTGCTGTACCGCGCTGCCTGGGCCAAGCAGCACGGGCATCCGTCGGCCGGTGCGGATGCCGCGGTGGCCAAGCTGTTTGTCAGCGAGGCGCTGGTCCGCACCGGGCTCGATGCGGTGCAGGTGCGCGGCGGCTACGGTTTCACCACCGAGTACGAGGTGGAGCGCGACCTGCGCGACGCGGTCGGCAGCACGCTCTATTCGGGCACCTCTGACATCCAGCGCAACCTGATCGCACGGAGCCTTGGCCTGTGAGCCGCGCCGACGCATGCCGACTCGGGTGGCGCGGCACCGCCGTGACGCTCGTCGCGATCCTGACGGCGCCGGCCCAGCGCGCGACCTGCCAGAGTGTCGACGCGCGGCCGCTGGTGATTCGCGGTGGGACGCTGATCGATGGCACTGGCCGTCCCGCCGTGACGGACGTGGTGGTGGTGGTGCGTGGCGCCCGCATCGAATGCGTGGGTCAGGCGGGGGACTGCCCGACCGACGGCGATGTTCGCGTCATCGACGCGAGGGGGCGGTTCCTGGTGCCGGGCCTGATCGACACCCATGTGCATCTTCACTGGGCCACCGACAGCGCCGGAAGCCGACAGGTGCAGGAGCTTCGCTTCGCCTACGGGATCACGACAGTTCGGGAGGCCGGCACCTCGGGGCAGCTGGAGGCCAATCTGGCCCGCCGCGCCGCCGCGGCCGAGGGGGGGCGGCCCACCCCACGGATCTTCGTCTCCGGCGTGCTCGTTCCCGGCGGCACGCCGGGCACCGATGCTCCCCCCGCGCAGGTCCGGCGACTCGCCGCGCTCGGCGTCAACGCGATCAAGCTCAAGGATCCCCTGACCCTCGCGGAGATGGCGGCGGTAGCGGTCGCCGCCCGCGAAGTCGGACTGCCGGTGTTCGGGCACGTCTGGACCGGTGAGGCCCCTGATTTCACGCCGCCAGTCGCCCCGGAGGTCTACGACGGGGTGTCCCACATGTACAGCATCGCGCCCGCGGCCATCCGGGACCCGGCCAGTCTCCCGCCGGTTCCGGACGATTCGGCCAGTCTTGATGTCAGGCGTCTCTGGAACAAGGGTCTCTGGCTCGCCGCAGACCACGCCATGCTGGAGCAGCGCATTCAGGCGCTGGTGCAGCGCCATACCTGGCTCGAGCCGCTCCTCGTCAACGAAGAGCATTTCGCGCATTCGCACGAGACCGATGACGAGGATGTCCCGTTCACGAATTTTGCCTCGGTCCACCGCCGGCTGAATGAAATCCGCATCCCGGAGCGCTCGCTGGAGCAGCGCGCACAGGCGCTGGACATCGTGCGCCACACCCGGTCCTTCGTGAAGGCCTTCCACGATGCCGGGGGAATGCTGGTGACGGGCACGGACAACGCCCCGATACCCGGGATCAGCCTGCATCAGGAGCTCCAGACGCTGGTGAGCAGCGGCCTCACGGCCTCGGAAGCGCTCGCCGCCGCGACCCGGAATGCCGCCATCGCCCTCAGGGCGGAGGACAGTCTCGGCACCATCGAGCCGGGGAAGGTCGCGGACGTCGTGATTCTCGCGGGCGACCCGCTGGCCGACATCGGCCACACCAGGCACATCTGGCGGGTGGTCAAGGCGGGGGTGGTGCACCGGCCGGATCTCCTGCTGCAATCACTGCGCGGGGAAGGACTGAACGTGGCTCCCGCCTCACCGAAGTCGAAATGGCCGCGCCGTCAGGTGGCGCTCGTCGTGCTGGTTTCCGGGCTGATAGTGACGGCCGGCCTTGTGCAACTCCGTCGTCGTCGTGGTTGATGCCGTAAGGATGGTCGCGTTCCGGCTTTCGAGCCGAGTACGGCCGCGTGCCGCAACGAATTGACCCTGGATTGAGCCAGCCTGTCGCTCGAGAGGATGGTATGGAGGGATCGACGACCTTGAGTCGCCGGCGTGGCGGGACCGCGGATGTCTCGATCCTCGCCGGCCTCGGTTTCGCCGGGTTCGGCGCGCTGGCTGCCTCGGTCGGGATTGAGCTCCTCGGCGTGGGCTCGCCCGGGCTCGGACCGACCCAGCTCGTGCTGGCGGTGGCCGGCTTCGGCATGCTGCTGTTGCGGGACTGGTGGCGCTCCGAGTCAGCGACCCGGACCGAGGATCTGGTCCGCTACCTGACGATTGCCGCCGAGCTGGGGGCACTGACGCTGGTGCTGGCGGCGTGGCGGCTCGAAGGGCCGGGGCTCTACGAGCGGATCGCACCGCTGGCATTCTTCGGCTTCCTCGTCCATCACGCGCTGCCGGCACGACTCCGCCCCGGCTTCTTTCTGCTGCTCT
>JAOUIC010000485.1 GCA_029884275.1 Gemmatimonadota bacterium
CAGCCCGGCTCCGAGTTCGTGCTGCCGGTGGACACGGTGGTCCGCGCCATCGGCCAGCAGCCGCGGATCGAGTTCCTGCAGTGGATCGAGGGGATGCAGCTCAAGCACGGCCGGCCGGTGGTGGATCCGGCGACCGGCCAGACCCCCAATCCCAAGTACTTCGCCGGCGGCGACGTGCTGAATGGCGGCGGAACCGTGGTGGGGGCGGTGCGGGCGGCGAAGATCGCCGCGCTCGGCATCGACGCCTACCTGCGCGCGCCGGGAAGCGAGGTGGCGTCATGAACCCCGGTACGGTGCGCTACCCGCAGGGCGATACCGCCCTGCTGATTCACCGCAGCTTCTGCAAGGGCTGCAAGATCTGCGTGGTCGACTGCCCCGAGAAGATCATGGCGCTCGACGAGCACGCCATCGCCATCGTCACGGACATCGGTCGCTGCATCTTCTGCGGCATCTGCGCGGTGCGCTGTCCCGATTTCGCCATCTCGGTTGACCGCCCGCCGGCCCGCTGGGCCGGCCCGGCCGAACATATCGGAGGACTGGAATGCGCCTGATCCAGGGCAACGAGGCCTGCGCGCTGGGCGCACTCCACGCCGGCTGCACCTACTACGCCGGCTATCCCATCACGCCGGCCTCCGAGATCATGGAGCACATGGCCCGCCTGCTCCCGGCGCGGCATGGGGTGTTCGTGCAGATGGAAGACGAGATCGCGGCGATGGCGGCCATCATCGGCGCGTCGTGGGGCGGCGCCAAGGCGATGACCGCCACCTCCGGGCCGGGGTTTTCCCTCATGCAGGAGAACCTGGGCTACGCCTCGATGACCGAGACCCCCTGCGTGGTGGTGGATTCGCAGCGGATGGGCCCCAGCACCGGCCTGCCGACCCTGCCATCGCAGGGCGACGTGATGCAGGCCCGGTGGGGCAGCCACGGCGACCGGGTTGCGATCGCGCTCACCGCCTCCTCGGTGCGCGACGTGTACGAGGTGACGGTGGCCTGCTTCAACATCAGCGAGCAGTACCGGATCCCGGTGGTGCTGCTGCTCGACGCGGTGGTCTCCCACATGCGGGAAGGGGTCGAGTTCCCCGACCTGCCGGTCGTGACCAGGCAGCGGCCCGCTTCGCTGGCCGAGTTCCTGCCGTTCGGCGGGCCGGAATTCGTCCCGCTGGGTTCCGGCAAGCCGATCGTGGTGACCGGGCTGGCCCACGCCGATACCGGCCTGCCGCGCGCCTCGGACGGCGCCAACAGCGAGCGGATGATGCGCCGGATCGTGGACCGGATCGAAGCCGCGGGCGACACCATCCTCCGCACCCGCCCGGTCGAGCTGGACGACGCCGAGGTCGGCATCATTGCCTACGGCATCACCGCGCGGCCGGCACGGGGCGCGGTGAACCTGCTTCGGCGGGAAGGGATCCGCGCCGGCCTGCTCGAGCTGCAGACCATCTGGCCGCTGCCCGAGCGGGCGATCCGCGAGCTGGCCAGCCGCACCCGGCTCCTGCTGGTGCCGGAACTGAATCTCGGTCAGCTGGTGATCCCTATTCGGGCCGCGGTGGAGGGAGCCGCGCCGGTCGTCCCGCTCAACCGGATCGACGGGCTGGTCTTCACCCCTGAAGAGATCGCGGACTCGGTCCGGCGGTCTCTCGCCCACGGCGATGCCGCCGCTGCACTGTCACTCGCGGAGGCCCACCATGCCTAGGATGGGTGAAGACCTGCGGAAGTACCTCCGCCAGGAGATGATGCCGGGCGTCTGGTGTCCCGGCTGCGGCCACGGCAACGTCCTTCGTGGCATCGCCACCGCGCTCGATCGGATGCACCAGAACATGGACCAGGTGGTCTGCGTCGGCGGAATCGGCTGCGCCGGGCGTTCGCCGTTCTATCTCAACATGTCGGCGATGCACACCACCCACGGCCGCGCGCTCGCCTTTGCCACCGGTCTCAAGACCGCGAGGCCGGAGCTGAGGGTGCTGGTGACCATGGGTGATGGCGATGCCGCGGCCATCGGCGGGAACCATTTCATTCATGCCTGCCGGCGGAACATCGATCTGACCGCCGTCGTGTACAACAACGGCACCTACGGCATGACCGGCGGGCAGGCGGCGCCCACCACCGCGACCGGACTGCGCTCCACCACCACGCCACTGGGGAGCATCGAGCCGCCATTCGATATCTGCCAGCTGGCGCTGGCGGCCGGCGCCACCTACGTGGCCCGCACCACCACCTTCGACTTCGAGGAGCTGCCGCAGTACATCGCGGAGGCCATCGCGCATCCGGGGCTGGCGGTGGTCGAGGTACTGACCCAGTGCCCCACCTACTTCGGGCGGCTCAACCATCTTGGCGATCCTGCGACCATGCTCGATTACGAGCGTGATCTCACCTTCCCGGTCGAGCCGATGACGCGGGAACAGGTG
>JAOUIC010000294.1 GCA_029884275.1 Gemmatimonadota bacterium
GCGCCTCCTGCTGCAGAGCGGCGGTATCGAGCCCGAGGGTGAACCTGTAGAAAGCCGAGTCGTCCTGCGCCGCGACCCGGGTGTCCACGCCAAGCGTGCGACCCAGCGTCGACTGGGTGCGAGCCACGTCGCTCAGGGCGTTGATGAGCGCGAGCTGCGAATTCCCCAGGTTCACCACCGACCGGAGGGAGTCGGACCGGGTCGCGGATCCCACCCGGAGCTTGGCGACCGACAGGGCGAGCTGTTCCTCGCCCCGGCGGACCCCCGCCTCCCGTACCCTGACCAGCTGCTGGGCGGCGAGAGCATCGAGAAACTGCTGGGTCACCGTGAGAGAGGTTTGGAACTCGGCGTCGGTCAGACCGGCATCGGCCGCCTCGACCGTGGCCTTCGCGGCCTGGTCATCGGCGCGCCGCTTGAACCCGCTGAACAGGTTGAGGCTGGCATTGAGTCCGACGTTGTAGTTCGTGCGCGAGCTGGCCGGGATCGGAATGCCCTGCGAGTTCGTCTGGGCATCCTGGAACGACTTGGTGCCGCCGGAGGACGCGTTCAGGTTGGGCAGGTACGCGCCGAAGGCGGATCGCTTCTGGGCGTCGGCGTTGCGGGCCGTCGACATGGCCTGCACCATCGCCGGCCGGACGACCAGCGCCATCCGGATGGCGTCCTCGAGGGACACCGATTGGGCGGCGGGAACCAGTTCCCGCTTCGGCAGGGAGTCTTGTGCGCGCGCCGGCAGGGCCATGGCGGCCAGCCCGAGGATCGTCAGGGCGGCCCGGCGGAGCACCCGGCAACAGGTGGCAGTCATCATCGCGTGGTCGAATCCGGGTTTGAGTGCCGATCGTGTCCCGCATCGTGCCTGGCCGTATACTCGGCATAGCGCCGCTGCTGCTCAGGGGTGAGGTGGGTTCGGATCTCCGCCCGGAGCGCCTGCCGCCAGGCCTTCATGCGTGGAGCCATCTCGACCCACATCGAATCCATGCCGCCCCGATGGCGGGCCAGGACCGCGCGAACGCTGTCCCGCTGCTCGCCGCTCAGCTGCAGTTCGCGCGACAGCGTCCTCACGTACCAGTCGCTCCCGGGCCTGCGGCCGCCTTCGTGGCGCCGGCCGTGAATGCCGATCGTGGCCACCGACCCCACCGCGCCGCCGAGCAGCGCTGCGAGCAGGAGCATTCCGACGGCCTTCCAGGTGTTTTGTGTCACATCGCCTCTTCTGCGTCGAATTACCGCGCCGCGCCGAGCGCGACGCCCATCAGGGCGTCGCTGTCCAGCGGCTCGAGCTCTGCTGCCTCCGCCACCTCGGTCGGGAGGGCCTTGGTTTCAAGCTGGAGGGCCGCCCAGGCACCGAGCATGACCAGGGTGATGATCGCCGCTGCGATCCCGGGGCGCGCCCACCTGGCCAGTTCCTCCCACGCGCTCGCGCGGGGCTTGACCCGCGCCATCACCCGCCCCACGAATGCACCGTGCCCGGCGCCGTCCAGGTGCTCGCGCAGCGCCGCCGCCAGCAGGGGATCCCGTTCGCTACCAAAGGGCTCTGGTTCTGTCATCGTCGTCCCCTTTCACTCCCGGCCGAGCAGCGGCCGAAGCCGGCGCTTGGCGTGAAACACATCGGATCGCGCCGTTCCTTCCGGCACCCCCAGTACCTCTGCGACCTCGGCGTGGCTGTATCCCTCGACCTCGTAGAGCACCAGCGCCACCCGCTGCCGTTCGGTGAGCCCCTGCATGGCGCCGTCCATCCGTTCCCTCAGCAGGGCGGCGTGTGCCGCCGTGTCCGGTCCCGGTGCCCGCGAGGCGAGATCAGTCGGGATTTCCTCCGCGTCCCTCACCCGCCGCCGCCGCCTGACATCACGGGCGGCGTTCATCGCGATGCGCGCGAGCCAGGGCAGAAATGCCTCCCTGGGGTCGAATCGCGGCAGTCCATTCCATGCGGAGAGGAATGCATCCTGGGCCGCATCGTCGGCATCCTCCGGGTGCCGGAGGACCGCCCGGCAGATCCGTCGCACCATCGGTGCGTGGCGATCCACCAGGAGCCCGAAGGCCTCGCGGTCGCCCTCGCGGGCGCGACGGACCAGCTCGACGACGCTTACAGCAGTGATACGCACCACCCGGGCGGTTCGTTGAGACTCCCCCGGCGGGGGAGGAAGGGGGGAATTCTAGTGCGCGGAGAGGGGATGCGCGAACAGCCTGGAGGGTTGCCCGAAGGCGTTGCCTGATATGGAGTTGGCGCGCGCCTTCAGCGCCGCTGCCAGACCTGGATGCCCAGAACCAGGGCGACGGTGAGGAGGACGGCGCCCGCCAGGGATCCCATCACCGTCGGCAGGCCGAGGAAGAGCAGTCCCAGCACCGCCAGGCCGAGCACCACCGGGCCGACCAGGGAACGGAATGCGCCGCTCATGAGCCGGCGGGCTGCGACCACCGTTCGCTGCCGCAGTTCGTGCTTGCCGCGTCGCTTCGCCTCGTCCTCCCCCCCTCGGATCCCGAGCCGGGAGGGGAGCAGACGCTTGAGGGGGCCGGTGGCATGGCGTATCTCGCGGATCACCTCGGCGCTGCCGGCCATGTCGCGGCGGAACTGGTGTTCCATCGCATGGCCAAGCGCCTCATCCTCGATCAGCACGTCGAGTTCGTAGTTCCCCACCAGGCTGGAGAGGTTGATGTTGCTGGTGCCGATGCGGGTCCAGCGGCCGTCCGCGACCAGCGTCTTGGCGTGGATCATGGGCCCCTTCCACTCGAAGATCCTGAACCCCGCTCGCAGCATGTCGCGGTAGCCCAGCCGGGTGAAGTTGCGCACCACGGGGACGTCGCTCATGCCGGGCACCAGGAGGCGGATGTCCACGCCATCCCGCTCCGCCTGGGCCATGACCTCGAACAGCCGCTGCGGCGGCACCAGATAGGCATCGGTGATCCAGATCCGCCGCCGGGCCCCCGCGGCGAGGTATTCGATCACCCGGAAGGCCCGTTCCCGGCCGGGCTCGCCGGCGATGATTCGGACGACCGCCGTGCCGGCGGCCGGCGCGTCGGAGGCACGCTCACGCTCGGGCAGTGGGTCGCCCGACTGGTGCCACACCCTCGCGAAGGCGAGGTCGAGTGCCTGGCTGGCGGGTCCCTCGATCAGGACCGCGGTGTCGCGCCAGGGTGGAATGCCGCGGGCGGGGTTACCCGCCCATTCATCCCCGATGCACAGCCCACCGGTCACGGCACGGGTACCGTCCGCCACGACCAGCTTGCGATGGTCCCGCGGGACCGAGCGGAGGGGGTGGAGCAGGGAGGGCCGGTTGAAGACGCGGACTTCGCAGCCTGCGTCTCGAAGCAATTGCCAGAGGCGGCGCTTCGTTCCCACGCACCCGAGCCAGTCGTAGAGGACCCGTACCGCGATCCCCTCCCGCGCCCGGGCCGCCAACGCCTCGGCGAAGCGCTGGCCGGTGGCGTCGTGCCGGATGATGTAGTTCTCGAAGTGGATGAACGACCCGGCCTCGGCGATGAGAGCGAGCATCGCCTCGTAGGTCTCAGGTCCGTCCTGCAGCAGTTCGACGCGGTTGCCCGGAATCGGCCGAGTCGCGCCGGCGCGGTCCATGGCACGCTGGACGACGGACTCGGTGGTAGGGGACATCAGGCGATTGGGCGATTGGGCGGTAGGGGCGGAGCTCCAGCTCCGCCCCTAC
>JAOUIC010000295.1 GCA_029884275.1 Gemmatimonadota bacterium
GAGCGCGGCGAGCAGGAGCGCCGGCGCCGTCTGGGAGCGCATGGTGCGACCTTCCGGCCGGTGGCCGCTGACCAGGGGTGGTGGCATCACCCAAGATACCGGCTCACTGGCGCGTGGCGAAGCCATCGCACGGGCCACCCGGTCAGCGCGCTTCGCCGTGCGGGGGTGGCGAGAGCCCGGGGCACCTGTCCAGCCGCGCTTCGATGTCCGCGGTCACTTGGCGGTAGCGTGGGCTGCCCACCCTGCCGTAGTCGCGGCGAAACTGTTCGACCGTGAGGTCCTCGGGGAGATCGGCAGCCGGCGGGAAGAACTCGTCCACGGCGAATCCGTCCCGTAGCCGCGCCTGCATCGCCTCGGCCGCGGTGGTGGAATGCGTGGCCGCGGCGGCGAAGCGGACGCCGGCACGGTCGGCCGCCAGATCACCGAACGAGAAGCCGCTGCCCTGCGTCAGGGCGTCGAGTTGCTCCTTCATCAGGCCGGCCGCGTCGCTGACCAGTGGATGCTCCAGCACCGCCAGGGCGGCGCTCACCGTGTAGTGCTTTGCCCAGTCGCCCCGCCCGCGCAGCGCGGCGCCGGTGCCCGCCGCCATCGCCTGGCGCACCAGCGCGGTATCGCCCTCCAGCCCTACCAGCCGCGCCAGCCGCCCGTCCCCGATCGCGATGCCCAGCGCCAGGATCGCCGCGCGGTTGTGCTCGACCGGGGTCGCGGACCCGGCATCGTTCGGCGGGTGCGCAAAGACGGCCTCCACCAGGTAGGCGAATCGTGTCTCGCCGGGGGAGGGAAGGGGGCCCGCGGCGACCAGCCGGCGGAGGTGCATCGCCGTGTCGCGACTCAGCGCGGAGGATGGTCCACCGGCCAGTCCCCAGAGTGCCGTCCCGACGACCACCACCGCGATGGCGAGCGCCTCCTTCCCTCTCCGGTAGCGGAGCCCGAGTCCGAACCCGGCACCTGCCAGGCAGGCGACGACCGGTACCATGGCATTGGTCCAGACCGGCAGGTGCCCCGCCTTCACCGCGCGGACGATCAACGACACCGCGACCACAGCCCAGGGCATGAGCGCGAGTTGCAGGAGGCGCCCGCCTCGGGTGGGCGACCGGCGGAGCGCGAACACCGCCACCAGGCCGAGCGACCCGTAGAAGGCGGACTGCAATCCCACGGCGGCCGCGAGGTAGGCCGCCTTCCAGCCGACGCCGAGGATGGACTGCACCGCCTCTGCGAACCGGTGGGGCGGAAGCAGCGGGGCAGGCGCGACCAAGAGCGCCAGCAGTACCAACCCGGCGGCGCCGACCCTGCCGGCGATGCTCGACGGCCTGACCGCCTCCGGGCCGTGCTCCACCGGACGGATCATGAACGAGTGCGCCGCCCCCGCGCGATCCGGCGACCGGTCACGGCTGCATGCGATAGAGCATCCAGTACACGATCACCCCGGTGACCGAGACATAGAGCCAGAGGGGGAGTGTCCAGCGCGCGATCGCGCGGTGGCGGTCGAAGCGGCCCCGCAGAGCCCGGGAGACGGTCACGAGCACCAGCGGCACGATGACGATCGCGAGCACCACGTGGGTGATCAGAATGGTGAAGTAGACGGTCCGGATCGCGCCGACTCCCTTGAACGGCACCGACCCGACCTGAATGTGGTAGATGACGTACGACGTCAGGAACAGGGCCGATGCGACGAGCGCGGCGATCATGCACGCCCGGTGGCGCTCACGGCGGCCGGTGCGGATGAAATAGTACCCGGTGGCCAGCAGCACCGCGGCGGTGGCGTTGAGGGAGGCGTTGAGCGTGGGCAGGTCGCTGGCGGTCATCGGCATCACCGCTTGTACCACTCCAGCGCGAGGCGCGCGCGGGGCTCGAGCCTCGAGCGGAGCGTCGCGATCTCCGCCTCCGACATGGCGCGGAACTCCCGGGCTCGGCGGGCGTTCTCCCGAACCAGCTCCGGCCGCTCCATCCCCACCACAGCCACGCTCACCGGCAGCGACCAGACATACCGCTGGCACTCGTCGATCGTGGCCAGGCCCTCGCGGGGCAGCGCCCCGTCGGCCGAAGTCTTCATGGCGATGACGCCGATCCCCCGGTCCACCAGGAGCGGCAGCACCTGGCGGGTGAAGCTCTGCTGGTGGTAGTCCACCGGATTGACTGGCATCTGCATCACGTCGAATCTGATGCCCTGGTCCCAGTACGCCAGCGCGCGGCGGTGGGCTGCCGGTGTCACGTGGCCGGTGACGCCGATGAACCGCACCGTGCCCTGGCGCCTGGCCTCGGTGATGAATTCCATGGCTCCGCCTGGGCCGAAGGCGCGGTCCACGTCCTCGACGCTCTTCACGCTGTGCAGCTGCCACAGGTCGAGGTAGTCGGTCCCGAGGCGGGCCAGGCTGCCGTCGAGGTGACGCCTGGCGCTCTCCGCGCTTCGTTCAGCGGGGGCATGCGTCTTCGTCATGAGGACGACGGATTTCCGCACCCCCGCCAGGGACATCCCCAGCCATCGCTCGCTGGATCCCCCACCGTAGCTCTCCGCGGTATCGAAGAAGTTGATTCCCGCTTCCAGCGCCGTCTCGACCAATCGCCGGGCGCTGGCCTCGGAGCCGGAGACCGCCACATGATGGCCGCCCAGCCCCAGGATGGTGACGTCGAGTCCGGTGCGCCCCAGGGGGCGGGTCGGCAGGGTGGAGGGGGAAGATCGCCCCGGCCGGGTGCCCCAGCCGGGAACCAGGGACAGGAGCGTGGCGGCAAAGGAGCGGCGGCGCATGGCTGGATTGTAGGGATGCGGGGAACGGGCGGCAACGAGCAACCTGGGCCGCGTCCACCATGTCACGTCATGGCCGGCGCGTTCCTCAATGCCCCGAGGCGGCCCGGCGGCATCGGCCGGCGGTCAGGTCGCCCGCGCGACAAAGACGAGGGCACACATCGGCGCACTGAAGGGCGCCGAGCCACCCACCGCCGCCAGCGCATCCGCGAGGGACGCGGCGATCGTGGCCGGCGGAACCGTGCCCCGCTCCTGAATCGCCAGCTGCACCGGATTGCCGAACACCAGGCCCTGGGCGGCGTCCGTGGCCGACGGCGAGGTGGCCATGAGGGTGACCCGTTCGGCGGCGACCACTTCGAAGCCGGATGCCGTCAGCATTTCGCGGAGACCCGCTTCGTCATCGAGGCCGAAGGGAACGCGATAGAAGGTCGGGGGATCGTCAGGGAAGTAGCTGCTGATCAGCTGGTCGGCGATCCGCCCAATGGGGTTCTGTGGAAACGCCGCCCAGACATTGAAGGCCAGCATGCCGCCGCGCTTGAGGACCCGCCGCGCCTCCTGCAGCGCGGCGGCCTTGTCCGGCACAAACATCAGCCCGAACTGGCAGACGATCGCCTCGAACGCCGCGTCGGGGAACGGTAGCGCCTGCGCGTCGGCGGGCCGCCACTCGACGCCTGCGCCGAGCGGGCGTGCGGCGCGGGCGTAGGTGAGCATCGGCTCGTTGAGGTCGGTCGCGACGATTGCCATGCCAGCCGGGAGGGCCTTTCGGAGGTGGTCTGTGACGATCCCGGTGCCGCAGGCGACTTCAAGGACGGGCCCGGCCGTGAGCCGGGGCAGCCGGCCGACGAGGTCCCTGGCATACGGCGCGAACAACAGCGGGCCAAGGTAGCGATCGTAGTATTCGGGGA
>JAOUIC010000296.1 GCA_029884275.1 Gemmatimonadota bacterium
CCAGCGGCATGTCCGCCGCCATGGTCTCGCGGATCGGCTTGCCGTTGTCGATGGTCTCGATCATCGCCATCGCTTCGAGGTTCTGCTCCAGCCGGTCGGCGATCCGGTTGAGGATGTTGGCGCGATAGGTCGGGGAGGTTTTGTTCCAGCTGATGGCGGCGGCGTGGGCGGCGTCGAGCGCCTTGTCCACATCCTCGTGGGTGGACCGGGCGACTTCGCAGAGCGGCTGGCCGGTGATCGGCGTCGGGTTGGTGAAGTACTGGCCCTTGGTCGGGGCGACGTACTCACCGCCGATCCAGTTGTCGTAGCGGGCCCGGATCGGAATGGAGAGCTTGCCCACGGCGGCGGAGGGCACCTTCGCCGCGGCGGTCTTGGATTCGTGCTTGACGGTCGTAGCCATGGTCTGATCTCCTGCTGAATGGCGACTTGAGGGGGACGTGCGGCCGGGGACTCCAGAACCCCCGGGGCTGACCTCTGATATAGCGCCGAATCCTGAAGGAGCAAGAGGGGGGCTCCCTTTTGCCCACTCTTCACGCTGGCTTGTCCAAACTTTCATCTTCGGCGGGCGATGACGGCGCTTCCGGTCCGGCCGCTGCCGGGACAGTTTACCGATCGCCGCCGACCAGGCGGGCCCGCCACTCTCCACATGACGAGTGATTGCCGATGCGAGACGTCGCCTCCATTCTGATTGACGGCCGCTGGGTTGCCGCCCGAAGCACCGCCACCCGTCCCGTCCTCAACCCTGCCACACTCGAGCAGGTCGGCGCCGTCCCCGAGTGCGGCCCCGAGGATGTGGCCGCCGCGGTCGAAGCCGCCGCCCGGGCTCAGCCCGACTGGTGGCGGATTCCCGGGGTCGAGAAGGCCAAGCTGCTGCGCGAGGTCGGGGCGAAGATCCGGGCGGCGGAGCACGAGTTGTCCCACCTGATGGCGCAGGAGACCGGCAAGCCGCTCATCGAGGCCATTGACTGCATCGAGTGGGTCGCGGCCTGCTTCGAGTACTACGCCGAGGTGGGCCGCCGGAGCTTCGGCAATTCGATCCCGCCGGTGGCACCCCACCAGGTCAACTTCACCATCAAGGAGCCGTTCGGGGTCGTGGCGGCCATCGTGCCGTTCAACTTCCCCCTGCTCCTCATGGCGTGGAAAGTCGCCCCCGCGCTGGCCGCCGGGAACACCCTGGTCTGCAAGCCGCCGCATCAGAATCCGCTCAGCAACCTCCTGATGGCGAAGTGCTACGACGGCCTGCCGGCGGGGGTCGTCAACGTCATCACCGGAGGCCCGGACACCGGCGACGCCCTGGTCCGGCACCCGAAGGTGGACCTCATCGCCTTCACCGGCTCGGTGGCGGCCGGTCGGAAGATCGCGGCCCTGGCCGGCGCCGAACTCAAGAAGGTGAACCTCGAACTGGGGAGCGTGGACCCGTTCATCGTCTTTGCGGACGCCGACCTCGACGTGGCGGTGCCGGGCGTCGCCTGGGCCCGGCTGCTCAACGCCGGCCAGGTCTGCACCTCGTCCAAGCGGATCTACCTGCTCGAGCCGATCGCCGAGGAGTTCACCCGCCGCCTCGAGGCGTACGTCAGCACCCTCCGGCTCGGCGACCCGATGGACCGGGCCGTGGACATCGGCCCGCTCATTTCGGCCGAGGCGGTGGAGACGGTGGAGCGGCAGGTGCAGGCAGCGGTCAAGGAGGGGGCGAGGCTGATGGCCGGAGGGAAGCGCTGCTCGCCGAATGGGCTCAGGGGCCACTTCTACCAGCCCACCATCCTGACCGGCGTGCGGCACGGCTCCCTGCCGACCCGCGAGGAAATCTTCGGTCCGGTGCTGTCATTGACGGTGGCCCGGACGCCCGACGAGGCCATCGCGATGGCCAACGACTCCCGCTATGGGCTGGGGGCCTGCATCTACACCCGCGACCTCGAGCTGGCGATGAGGGCGATGCACGGCATCAAGGCCGGGACCTTCTGGATCAACGATCCGCTCACCGACAACGAGGCGGGCCCCTTCGGCGGGATGCGCTGGAGCGGCGTGGGTCGCGAACTGGGCGAGGAAGGGCTCGACGCCTTCCGCGAGCCCAAGCACGTGCATCTGGACTACGTGATGGAGCGGAAGGGGTACTGGTATCCGTACGCGGACAGGAGGTAAGGGGGTCAGGGGGTTGGTGACTGGATCCATCCCTTCCTCCGCCCCGAGCAACGCGAGGGGCCTGCTTGCACGTGCTGTTGGGGCGAGTCGTCACCATTCACGATGGCACAGCACGGGGCAGCAGGTCCCTCGCTCCGCTCGGGACGGCATGGTGTGCGTTCAATTGCCCGACTGACCGCCCAACCGCCCAACCGCCCAATCGCCTATCGCCTGAGCTCGGCGCAGAACTCGGTGAACACCTCGACATACCGATCGATGTCGGCGTCGGTGTGCTGCACCGAGAGCGTCCACTGCTCCTCGTCGCCCGGGGTCATGAAGATGCCGCGGTTGAGAAGCCAGGGATACGAAGCCGCGAACAGGTCCGGCAGGGTCTCGAGGAAGTCGCGGTAGTTCTGCATCGGCGTCGGGCGATAGGAGACGCACCCCTTGGCGCCGAGGTCCACCGTGTGGGCCGGCAGCTCGTATCGGGCGATCGCCTGCTGGCAGCCCGCCACCAGCCGGCTGCCGAGGCGGGCCAGGTACTGGTAGGCCTCCGGGGTCAACACTTCCCGAAGGGTCACCAGCCCGACATGGCTCACCAGCGGGTTGCCGTTGTACGTCCCCATCTGGGACACACCCTGCTCGATCAGCATCATCAGGTCGGCCCGGCCGCCGAAGGCGGCTGCCGAGAGCCCGCCGGCGATCGCCTTCGCCACGCAGATCAGGTCGGGCTGGACGCCGAAGCGCTCGGTCGCCCCGCCGGCCGCGATGGTGCACCCGGTCTTGATCTCGTCGAAGATGAAGATGACCCCGTGCCGGGTGCAGAGCTCACGCACCCGCTGCAGGTATCCCGGCGCCGGCAGCACGCACCCGATGTTCATCATGGCCGGCTCCATGATGAGGCAGGCGATCTCGTCACCCTTCTCCTTCAGCATCCGCTCGAGGGCGTCGGCGTCGTTGAAGGGAATGACCTCGATGTACTTCGCGGCATCCTTGACCAGCCCGCGGGAGACCGGGGCCTTGGCGGGACGCTCCCGCCCTCCCATGACGTCGGCGTTCGGCACGATGGAAAACATCACGGCGTCGTGATGACCGTGGTACGACCCCTCGATCTTGCAGACGATGTCCCGCCCCGTGGCCGCGCGCGCGACCCGGATCGCGTCCATGGTGGCTTCGGTCCCGGAGTTGGTGTACCGCAGCATCTCGAGCTTGAAGCGGCGGCACAGCTCCTCGCCATACGCCACCGCCTCCTCCGTCGTCACCGCGAAGTGAGTGCCGCGGCGTGCGGCCTCCGCGATCGCCTCGACGACCCGCGGGTGGGCGTGGCCGACCACCATCGCGCCGAAGCCGCCGTGGAAATCCAGGTACTCGGTGCCATCCTGGTCCCAGACATGACTGCCCTTCCCCGACCGGACGTAGATCGGGTACGGGAAGCCCTTCTGGAACGACGATACGACCCCGAAGGGCAGGATCTTGTGCGCCCGCTGGTACAGGGCCGCCGACCCCGGCGTCCGCTGGAGCAGCG
>JAOUIC010000297.1 GCA_029884275.1 Gemmatimonadota bacterium
CTCAACCCCTGGAGCTACTACCTCGACATCCTGTTCACCCTCTCCGTTGGCGTCGGGATTCTCACCCTGGTACTGGAGGACACCCAGCGCGGCCTCACGGCGCTCTCGGCGCTGTCTGGCGACGCCCGTCGCGGCGAGTCGGATGACATGCTGGCTGCGCTGCTGGCACGCCCCCTGACCCTCCGGGGCGTGCGAGGCAGCGCCATGTATCTGCGCGACGGCGATGGCGGCCACTTCGCGCTCGGGGTCGGCAAGTGTTCGGACTGGACCGGCACCCGTCCGGAGGGAGAGATCGCCCGCACCATCGGTGAGGCGGTCACGACCGGACATCCGGTGGTGGCGCGCGACCGGGACGGTCAGCCGGAGACGTACGCCTACACCGCCGCGCTGCCGGTGACCCGCGGCGACGCGCCGACCGGAGCACTCGTGATTGTCGGGGACGCACGAGACCCGTTTACCGTGCTCGACGATCAATTCCTCGTGGCGCTGGGGGAACAGGTGGGCTCGGCGCTGGAGCACGCCGACCTGAATCGCCGGCTCAGGCAGCGGACCCGGGAGCTCGAACGGCTCTCGAGCCGGATGATCCAGCAGCACGAGGAGGAACGGCGGAGACTTTCACTGGAGCTGCACGATGAGACCGCACAGGTCTTCTCGTCGCTCAAGATGCAGCTCGGGATCGCCCGGGAAGAGGCGCCCCCGGCGCTGGTTGGCCGGCTCGATCGTTCGCTCGACCTGGTCGAGGACGGCATGGTCAGCATCAGGAGTGTCACCCGCGATCTCCGGCCCGCCATGCTCGACGACCTTGGCCTGCTGCCGGTACTGCGCTCGCTGGTGGCGGATTTCGCCGGCCGGACCGGCATCAAGGCCGAGTTCCGGGTGCCGGCGGAACAGCTCCACCTGCCACCGGGAGCGGACGTCGCGGTCTACCGCGCGGTGCAGGAAGCGCTGTCCAACGTGGCCGCTCATTCCGGAGCATCGCGGGTCACAGTCGAACTGCGGCAGGAGCCAAGCGCCGCCCACCTTGTCGTCGAGGATGACGGCCGGGGCCCGGATCCGGCATTCCAACTGGCGACACTCGAGTCCCGCGGCCACCTTGGACTCACCGGTATGCGCGAGCGGATGACCGCGCTCGGTGGCGAACTGGCCATCTCGGGGGGTCAGGGCCGGGGATTCAGGCTAGAAACCGTGATTCCCTCTCCCGGAGCGACGACGGCATGAGCGATGGCATCTCGATCGTCATCGCGGACGATCACGCGGTGGTGCGTGAGGGCCTCCGGCATGTGCTCTCCGAGGCCCACGGTTTCAGGATCGTGGGGGAGGCCGCGAGCGCCGCCGACGCCATCCGGCTCGCCGACGAACTCCAGCCCGACGTCCTGGTGCTCGACATTTCGATGCCTGACGGCTCTGGGCTCTCCGCGATCGAGGAGATCCGCCGCGTCGCCCCATCGGTCAGGGTACTTATGCTGAGCGTGTACGACCAGCATGAGTATGTGCTTGAGAGTGTGAAGGCCGGGGCCCACGGGTACCTCCGCAAGGACACCACCCCCGCCGAGCTCAGACAGGCGATCACTGCCATCCACAAGGGCGACGGCTACTTCAGTCCCGCGGTCGCGCGGCACCTCACCGCGGCGGTGCAGGGCCGGCTGGAGGAGGAGGTCGAGCCAACCCCGGAGGTGCTGACGCCACGGGAGCGCGAGGTCCTGATCTGGATCTCGCGGGGGCTCACCAACCGCCAGGTCGCGGCGGAACTCGGCATCAGCGTCCGTACGGCCGAAGCCCATCGCGACAACCTCATGAAGAAGCTGGGCATCCGGAATGTCGCCGGGCTTACCCGCTACGCGATCAAGCATCGACTGACCACGAGTTGATCAATCTCCCCATGCGCGCGGGGGCCGCAACGCTGCGGCCCCCGCGGACTCTCGGGAATGAACCACAGCCAGCGGCTGCTACCCCCCCGGCCCCCGCCTCGGTGGGCAGCCATCGAGCCAGGCCTGCTCCCGGTCGCTGAACATCCGTGACCGGGTCAGGAACCGGACGCCGAGTGGGGCCTCCAGCGAGAAGCCGCTGCCCCGCCCCGGCACCAGGTCGATCAGCAGCTGGGTGTGCTGCCAGACCTCGAACTGGTCGCCCCCGATGTACACCGGCGTCCCCGCGACATCGCCGAGGTGGACGTCGCGCTGACCGACCTTGAAGTCGTGTTGCGGATAGCACATCGGCGCGCTGCCGTCGCAGCAGCCGCCGGACTGGTGGAAAAGCAGCGGGCCGTGCTCCGCCTCCAGCTGGCGCAGCACGGCCTCCGCCGCCTCGGTGATGGCGACGCGCGTGACGTTCTGCTCGTTCGGCGCCACCGTCACTCGGCCTAGAAGAAGCCGAGCTTCTTCGGGCTGTAGCTCACCAGCATGTTCTTGGTCTGCTGGTAGTGGTCGAGCATCATCTTGTGCGTCTCGCGGCCGATGCCCGACTGCTTGTAGCCGCCAAACGCCGCATGGGCCGGATAGGCATGGTAGCAGTTGGTCCACACCCGTCCCGCCTTGATCCCCCGCCCCATGCGGTAGCAGGTGTTGGCGTCGCGGCTCCACACGCCGGCGCCGAGGCCGTACAGCGTGTCGTTGGCGATCTCGAGCGCGTCGTCGAAGGTCTTGAACTTGGTCACGGCCAGCACCGGGCCGAAGATCTCCTCCTGGAAGATCCGCATCCGGTTGTGGCCCTCGAACACCGTCGGCTGGACGTAGTAGCCGTCCTTGAGCTCGCCGGGATGGACCCGCCGCGCCCCACCGGTCAGGACCTTGGCGCCTTCCTTCTTCCCGATGTCGATGTAGCTCAGGATCTTCTCCAGCTGGTCGTTGGAGGCCTGGGCCCCGATCATGGTCTTGGCGTCGAGCGGGCTTCCTTCCACCACCATCTTCACCCGGGCCACCGCGCGCTCGATGAACTTGTCGTAGATCGACTCCTGCACCAGCGCCCGCGAGGGGCAGGTGCACACCTCGCCCTGGTTCAGGGCGAACATGGTGAAGCCCTCGAGCGACTTGTCGAAGAAGTCGTCATCCGCTTCCATCACGTCGGCGAAGAAGATGTTGGGCGACTTGCCGCCCAGCTCGAGCGTGACCGGAATGAGGTTCTCGGAGGCGTACTGCATGATCAGCCGACCCGTGGTGGTCTCGCCGGTGAAGGCGATCTTCCGGATCCGGGGACTCGACGCCAGCGGCTTCCCCGCCTCGACCCCGAAGCCCTGCACCACGTTCACCACGCCGCTCGGCAGGATGTCGGCGATGAGTTCCATGAACGCCGGAAGCGAGACCGGGGTCTGCTCGGCCGGCTTGATCACCACGCAGTTCCCCGCCGCGATGGCCGGCGCCAGCTTCCAGGTCGCCATGAGCAGGGGAAAGTTCCACGGGATGATCTGGCCGACCACGCCGAGCGGCTCGTGGAAGTGATACGCCACGGTGTCCTCGTCGATCTCGGAGATGCTCCCTTCCTGGGCCCGGAGCACACCGGCGAAATAGCGGAAGTGGTCCACCGCCAGCGGCATGTCCGCCGCCATGGTCTCGCGGATCGGCTTGCCGTTGTCGATGGTCTCGATCATCGCCATCGCTTCGAGGTTCTGCTCCAGCCGGTCGGCGATCCGGTTGAGGATGTTGGC
>JAOUIC010000298.1 GCA_029884275.1 Gemmatimonadota bacterium
CGGTCGTGATCCGTCTCGGCGTTCCGCCGTCCGCCGAAACTTCGAACAGGCCGGTCGAGTCGCCGCCACCGCCGAAGATGATGCGTCCGTCCGCGCCCCATTCCGCTCCGGTGAAGGGCCAGTTGAGGATCTCCTGCGGCGCGCCGCCGGCCATCGAGATCTTGTACATCCGGTTCCGGGCGCGATACCCGACCCATGCGCCGTCCGGGGAGAAGAAGGGGTTCTCGGCATCTTCCGTCCCGACCAGGGGACGGTTGGCGAACCGGTCGAACCCGCGCCAGTACAGCCGCCGGCCCTGCGGTCCCATGCCGATGTAGACGAATCCCGATCCGTCCGGCGCGATGTCCATCAGCGGGAGCGGCGCCTCGTACAGCTGTTCACTCGCCGGCAGGACCACCTCGAACCGCATCACGGCACGCGACGCCTGCGCGGGGGAACGGAGCCAGCCCCACAGCGCCACTCCCGCCAGGACGACGAAGGCGGCGGCGACGGCGGCACTGTGACGGCGACGCGAGACCGCCTGCGCGCTCACCGCCGCGCCCTTCGCCACGAAGCCCGGGTTGCCCAGCGCCGCCGAAAACTCCGCCGCGCTCGCGAACCGATCGGCCGGCAGCTTCTCCAGTGCGGTCAGGACCGCCGCCTCCACGTAGGGCGGCACCGTCTTCCGCTGCAGCGTCAGCCCCGCCGGCTCGGCGGTCATCACCTTGGCCACGATCGCCTGCGCGGTCGGGCCGGTGAAGGGCGGCTCGCCGGTGAGCATCTCGTAGAGCACGCAGCCGAGGGCGTACACATCGGAGCGGACGGTGATCTCCCGCTCGCCCATCGCCTGCTCCGGCGACATGTAGTGCGGCGTGCCGAGCGACATCCCGGTCTCGGTCATCCGGCTGCCGCCCACGCTGGAGGCCGCCAGCGCGATGCCGAAATCGGCCACCAGCGCCTGCCCGTCGTGCAGCAGGATGTTTTCCGGCTTGATGTCGCGGTGAATCACCTGGTGCCGGTGGGCGTAGTCCAGCGCGCTCGCGACCTCGCGCGCAATCCGGACCGCCTCCTCCACCGGCAGCTGCTTCTCCCGCGCGAGCCGGTCGCGGAGGCTTTCACCCTCCACATACGGCATCACGTAGAACACCGTGCCGTCGACCTCGCCGGAGTCGTGCAGCGGAAGGATGTGGGGGTGCTGCAGGTTGGCCGTGGTCTTGATCTCCTGCAGGAACCGCTCGGCGCCCAGCACGGCGGCGAGCTCCGGCCGGAGCACCTTGAGCGCCACCTTGCGGTCGTGCTTCACGTCGTGCGCCAGATAGACGGTCGCCATCCCCCCCTGACCGAGCAGGGAGGCGCCCCCCTCCTCGATGCGGTACCGGCCGGCGAGGAGTTCCCTGAGGCGGGAGAGGGTGTCAGCCATGAATCAGCGAGGCAGGAACCGCTTGGGGAATTTCGCCACCACGGTGTAGTTGGGGTCCACGATGTTCGCGACGCTGCTCTCGGCCACCTGGCCCAGCAGGGCGTAGGCATCCCACCGGTCGAAGCCGTACTCCTGCTCCAGCCACTCGATCAGCTCCACGTGCGCCAGGCGGAAGGCGTCGATCAGCGGCCGCGCGCTCCCCGCCACCATGATGTAGTCCTTGTCCTCGAGCCGGGGCCAGTCGATCGCCTTGCCCTTGATGAGATCGAGCCGGAGCACCACGTCCATGCTGGTCTCGAGCCCGGTGCCGGCGACCTCCCCCTGGCCCTGGCGGGCGTGGCCGTCACCGAAGTAGAAGTAGGCGCCGTCATGAAAGATCGGGAGGTACACGGTCGTCCCCGCCCGCACCTCCGGCGCGTCCATGTTCCCGCCGTAGGCACCGGGCCAGAGCCCGCTGAACGCCTCGGCCCCCCGGGGAGCCACCGCGACCCGGCCGAGCATGGGACGGAGGTCCACCGTGACCTGCCTGAGGCGACTGTTGGGCAGGGTCGTGGTGCCCGTCATCGCGACCGTATCGAGCTCCCAGAGGTAGCGCGCAGCCGGATTCGGGTCGTTGAGCATCCGCACCCGGTTGTCCGCCGCGAGGCCGCCGAAATCGGGATAGAGCTTGGCGGCGGCGTACTTGTAGTTGGGGTGGACCCGGATGATCTCGACCACCAGCATGTCGCCGGTGGTCGCCCCCTCGACGTAGATCGGCCCCACCTCTCCCGGAAAGGGGCCGTCCTGCTCGGTGTAGTAGGGCCCGAAGTTGGTGTTCGAGATCAGGACGGTGTTGGGTTTCACCCGCAGCACCGGCTCGCGGACCTCGAAGGTCGGCTGCTGAATCGTGGGCGTGAACCGCACCGTGTCCTGCACCAGCAGGCTCGAGGCCAGCAGGGCGGCGAGAAGCATGGTCTTCCTTCGGGAGAAGGTTCAGGGGGAGGGCTTGGGAACGATCCGGCCCACGACGACGGTGACGTTGTCGCTGCCCCCGCCCTCGAGCGCATCATTGATCAGGTCCTCACAGACCTGCCGCGCGGAGGTCATGCTGGCGAGCCGCTCCTTGATGCGCTCGTTCGGGACGTGCTTGGTGAGGCCGTCACTGCACAGCAGGTGGATCGCCCCCAGGGTCGACGGAAGCCGGGAAACCACCGGCGCGGTCTGCTTGCCGCCGAGCGAACTGGCCAGCACGTTGGCCCAGCGGGTGCGCCCCGCCTCCTCCGCCGAAAAGACGCCCTGCTCCACCAGGGCCTCCGCCATGGTCTGGTCCCGGGTGACCTGGATCAGTTCGCCCTTCTCGAGCCGGTAGTAGCGGGAGTCGCCGACCTGCAGCACGTTCACCCAGGGCCAGACGAAGAGCAGCATGGTCAGCGTCGTGGCCATCCCCTCGAGGTCGGCATCGGCGCGCGCCAGTTCCTGCATCGAGGCGTGGGCCCGGTAGCCCGCTTCGCTCAGCGCCTGCACGAAGCTGTCGGCGGTGGCGTCGGTGACATAGTAGGCCTGCATCGCTTCGGCCACGTAGCGCGTCAGCCATTCCACCGCGTGGCGGCTGGCCTCGCCGCCGCGCGCGCCGCTCCCGACGCCATCGGCCACCATCGCGAGGAAGGCCATCCGTTCCCGGTCGACCGGCAGCGCGCCGAGATCGGTGAGACTGGTGCCGTGGAGCACGATCTGGCGGTGCAGCGAACAGATCAGAAAATGATCCTGGTTGGTCTTCCGCACCTTGCCGGGGTGGGTCATGCCGAAGCAGTCGATCTGCTCGTCAGTCGGCTTGGCTTCGAACGAGGCTGCTGCCGGCACCACCGGCGCCGCCGGGGCCGCGGTGCCCGGTGCGGCAGCCGCCGGTTCGGCGGAGGCCCCGGCCGGCTCCTTCCTGCGCCACAGTGAAAAGGACATGTTGGTGCTCCTCTTTCGCGGCTCGCCCCGCTGAATCAGGCCGGTTTCCTGGCCCCCAGCCATACCCCCGCTACCCCCAGCACCGGATTCAGCAGCGCGATCCAGACCGGCTGCTGCGCCCTGGACATGGCGTCCATCATCGGAATCTCGTCCGGCCGCGGGCCGAGCGCCGACATCGCATCGGGCGCCGCCGTGAGCACCGGGATGGCGAACACGACCCCGAGCACGAACACCAGCCCCATCAGGTAGGTCGGGCCGCGCGGATCCTTCGCGATGGCCGCACAGGTCCGCCCGCCGGCAAAGGC
>JAOUIC010000299.1 GCA_029884275.1 Gemmatimonadota bacterium
GTCCGCCGTCCCGGTGAGATGCACCGGCACTTCCACGGTGATCCTCTCGTGGGCCCGGATCTCGAAGAAGTCGAGATGGATGATGTCGGTCTGGCGCAGCGGGTTCCGCTGGATCTCGCGGATCAGCGCCTTGACCGGCTCCCCGCCGTCCACCGCCAGGTCGAAGATGGTGGCGGCGGCATTACCGGTCGCCAGCAGGCGCTGAAGCGCGGCGGCGTCGACGACGAGCGGCTCCGGGGCCCGGTCGTGTCCGTAGATGACCGCGGGCACCTGGCCCGAGCGTCGGAGAGAGCGGGCCGTTCCCTTGCCGGTACCGGACCGGCGCGTGGCGGCGATGGATGGGCTGCGTGCCATGGTTGTCGTCCTTCGTGTCAATCGAACAGCGAACTGACCGACTGATCGCTGTGGGTGTAGCCAATTGCCTTCGCGAGCAGCGGGGCAATGGACAGGACCTTGAGCTTCTCGAACTTCCGCTCGGGCAGGAGGCTGATGGTGTCGGTCACCGCCACCTCCGTCACCGGGCTGTTCACCAGCCGCTCGACCGCAGGCCCCGAGAGCAGGGCATGGGTGGCGCAGCAGTAGATATCCTCGGCCCCGAGGCGCTTGAGCGCGTGAATGGCCTCGGACATGGTTCCGCCAGTATCGATCATGTCGTCCGGGATGATGCAGTCCTTCCCGGCGACATCGCCGACCACGTTCACCACTTCCGCGACATTGGCCGAAGGCCGCCGCTTGTCGATGATGGCCAGGCTCGCGTTCAGCCGCTTGGCGAAGCCCCGGGCCATCTTCGCCCCGCCGACGTCCGACGCCACTACCACCAGTTCCCGGAGCGACTTCTGCCGGTAATGGTTCACGAACACCGGCGCCGCATAGAGGTGGTCGACAGGCAGGTCGAAGAACCCCTGCATCTGGTGGGAATGAAAGTCCATCCCCAGCACCCGGTCGGCCCCCGCCACCGGAACCATGTTCGCCATGAGCTTGGCGCTGATGGCCACCCGCGGCTGGTCCTTGCGGTCCTGGCGGGCGTAGCCGAAGTAGGGCATCACCGCGGTCACCCGGGCCGCGCTCGCCCGCCGGGCGGCATCGATCAGCAACAGCATCTCGATGAGGTTCTCGGCAGGCGGGTTGGTCGGCTGGATGACGAAAACATCCCGACCCCGCACGTTCTCATCGATCTTCACGAACAACTCGCCATCGGCGAATCGCTTGAGCGTCACCTGGCACAACGGCTGACCGAGGTGCGCGGCCACCTGTTCCGCGAGTGGCCGGTTGGCCGACCCGGAGAGGAGTAGCATCTGGCTCCGAGACAGAAAGTCGCTCATGACAATAGCCGCCAAACCTAGCCGGGGATGCGGCTTAGGTCAACTCGAGAGGATCGCGAGGCGTGATTGGCCCCGGTGGATTCGAACCACCATTCTCGGATCCAAAGTCCGATGTCCTGCCGTTGGACGAGGGGCCAGCCAGATGGAACGTAACGGCGGGGATGGGGTGAGTGTAGGGCAGGAGGCGCGCGGTTCAGACCTCGGCGGGCGCTGCGGGCGGACCCTCGAGTGTCTCCACGGCCACCACCCGGCCATGACGTGCACCCAGCATCAGGCTCGCGTCATCCCGGTCCCGGCGGGAGCGGTAGATCGCCACCATGGCGGAGCCGGACCCGCTCATGCGGCAGAGCAGCGGCTGGGTTCCCGCCAAGGCCTCGAACGCGCGCTTCAGGTCCGGGTGCCGACCGAACAGGGCGAACTCGAAGTCATTCCCCGAGAGCCGGGCGATATCCCCCCAGCGTGCCAGCGACTCGAGGTCGAGCGAGACCGCGCCGCGGCGGTGGCCGGTCAGCCGGGCCTGATCGATCTCGCGATAAGCCTCCGGTGTGCTGATGCCCGTCTCGGGGATGACCACCAGGGCCGGCATCGTCGGGAGCGGGGGCAATCGAAGGAGGCGACTGCCGTGGCCCCAGGCAAGGGCCAGCGAGGCGCCGGTGAGAAGAAATGGGATGTCGCTGCCCAGCCGTGCCGCCATCTGGAGCAGCTCGTGGCGGGGGACCGCGTTGCCCGCGAGGTGGTTCACGGCGGTCAGCGCCGCCGCCGCGTCGCTCGACCCGCCGCCGAGGCCGGCCCGCACGGGGATGTGCTTGCGCAGCCGCAACCGGACGCCGAATCGCCGGCCCGTCGCATCCAGCACCATCTGCGCGGCGCGGACCGCCAGATTGTCGCCGTGGGGGCCGCAGTCTCCCCCTTCGACCTCGAGGGCGACTCCTTCGGCGTCACTGCGCTCGGCCTGCAGTTCATCCGCCAGGCTCAGCAGGCAGAAGAGCGTTTCCAGCGAATGGAACCCATCGTCCTCCCGTGCCAGCACCCGGAGGAAGAGATTGACCTTCGCGTGCGCCGGGATCCGTATGGCCGGATTCACTTCCCGCCCTGCCTGAAGGCCGTCAGTGCAAGGTTGGTACGCGCCACGGACCAGGCACCGAGGAGGGTAATCGGCACGAAGGTGGTGACATGGTAGGTCAGGGCATACGCCGCCGCGAGGCCCTTGTCGACCCCGTGGAGGGCGAGGACGGCGATGATCGGAAGCTCAAAGGCCCCGACATACCCCGGCGTGGAGGGGAGGGCAATGCCGAACATGATGATGCCCTGCATGACCAGGGCGCCCGCGGTATCGACCGGGATGCCAAATGCCAGGAAGCCCGCTTGAAACGAGAGGACTGAGACGCCCCAGATGGCGAAGGACCAGGCTACCACTGCGAGCACCCGCGCCGGGGACCGCAGCACTCCCAGGCCCTGGCGGATCCCCTCGATGACGCCGACCAGCCGGGTGGCCACCCGGTCCGACGGCACGACGGCCCGGACCAGTCGCTCGGCCGCGAGCGGGAAGGCCAGCACCAGCCCGGCTGACATCAGTCCCAGGGCCGCAATCAGGATCGCCGCCGTGACGAGGGCACCCACATTGAACCCGGCCATGGCTCCCGGAGGCAGGCTGGTGCGCAGCAGCCCGAGGAGAAGGAGGGCGATGACCGTCATGGCATCGAACAGGCGCTCCACCCCGATGGAGGCGAGGGCCGCGGTGAATCGGGTACCGGTCAACTGAGATGCAGCGTAGGTCCGGACCACCTCGCCCACCCGGAGGGGCAGGATGTTGTTCGCCATGAACCCCATGGCGATGGCGTGCCAGAGGGGCCCAGCGCGCAGGCGGCTGCCATCCTCGGCCCGCAGCAGCACCTGCCACCGGAAGATGCGGAGGACGAACGTGGAGGTGGCGAGGCAGACGCACAGGAGCAGCGGGCCCGGCCTGGCCTCGAGGACGTGTGCCCAGACCTCACGGAAGTGGAGTCCGCGGAGCGAGAAGTAAAGCAGGAGCGCCGAGACGGCGACGCCGGCGAGGACCTGCCAGGCGCGCCGACGGGAGGGAACGGTCACTTGGGAATCAGCCGGCCGCGGCGAGTTCGACCAGGTCGAGCAGCTCGTCAAACAGCGGCTGGATGGTGCCCGGCGCATGGTCGGACGCCACCGCGGCCCTGATCTGGAGGCGGACTCTGTTGGCCTCGGCGAGGGCTCTTGGCCCCCGGTACAGCAGTTCCGTGATGTCCACGATGTCCGGCGGCGGGACGGTGACGCGCGGAGGCTCAGGTGCCGCGGGCGCCG
>JAOUIC010000363.1 GCA_029884275.1 Gemmatimonadota bacterium
TTGCGCTCGCCGCCCCTCCGAAAGGCCGTCCCGCCCTCGCGACGGTCGAGGTAGCGGTGACGGACGTGAACCGTCAGTCGGTGGGAGCGGCGGCAGCCACAACGGTGCACCCGGCCGCCTTCTACCTCGGCGCCAAGCCGCTCGGCACGCAGTACTTCTGGACTGCTGGCGAGCCTGCCGCGATCGCTGTGATCGCGGTGGAGCCCGATGGCCGGCGGGTTGGCTCGGTGCCGGTACGCGGGACCATCGTGCGACGGGAGTGGCACCGGGTCCACCGCACCAGGGGCGGGTACAGCGAGGTCTATGGCGAGTGGGTGTCGGACACGGTGGCAAGTTGTTCACTCCGGACCCGCTCCGACCAACCGGTCGAGTGCCGCTTCACCCCGCCCTCCGGGGGCAGCTACATCGTGCAGTTCACGTCTGAAGACGCAGCCGGCCGGCCGGTGGCCACGAGCCTCTACCGGTGGGCCACCGGTCCCGGGTTCGTCCCCTGGAGCGATGCCTCGCAGTTCAAGATGGACGTCGTTCCCGACCGGACCCGGTATACGGTGGGCGACACCGCAACTATCCTCTTCGCGGCGCCCTTCACCGATGCCGAGGCGTGGGTCACCGTCGAGCGGGAAGGGGTGATCGAGCAGCGCCGGTTGCGCGTGACGGCCGGCGCGACGACGCTGAAGTTCCCGATCACCGAAGCATGGGCGCCGAATGCATATGTCGGCATCGTGATGGCGCGTGGGAGGAGCGCCCGGCCCGGCCCGCTCGACGATCCGGGCCGCCCCACGATCCGGGTGGGGTACGCCGAGGTGAAGGTGACGCCGGAAGTGAAACGTCTCACGGTGTCGCTTGCGCCGGGGAAACCGGAATACCGTCCTGGCGACACCGCCAGCGTGCGGGTCGAGGTGCGTGATCAGGGCGGGCGGGGGCACCGGAGCGAGGTGACCCTCTGGGCGGTGGATCAGGGCGTGCTGGCGCTCACCGGGTACCGCACCCCCGATCCCATCGATCTGTTGTATCGCGCGCGCGGCCTCGGGCTGCGCCTGTCGAGCAACCTGACGACCGTCGCTCCGCAGGTGCCCGAAGGTGAGAAGGGAAGCCGCTCGCCCGGGGGTGGCGGCGGACTGGGGGAGAGCGACCTGCTCCGCTCCCGGTTCCGGACCACGGCGTTCTTCCTCGGCAGCGTGATCACCGATTCCGCGGGCCGCGCGGCGGCGCGCGCGCCGTTGCCCGACAACCTCACCACCTTCCGGATCATGGCGGTGGCCGTGACCGCCGGCGACCGGTACGGCAGTGGTGAGAGCCCGATGCTGGTCACCCGACCGCTGGTAGCGCGGCCGGCACTGCCGCGGTTCCTCCGCGAGGGCGACCGCTTCACGGCGGGGGTCGTGGTGAACCAGCGTGCCGGAGGAACTCCGACGGTCGAAGTACGAGCCGAGGCGACGGGCGTCGCACTCACCGGCGCGGCGACGCAGCGGGCGGTGCTGGAGGCGGGGCGCGGGCGGGAAGTGCGATTCGACTTCCTCCAGTCCGGCAGTGGCACCGCCACCGACCGGGACAGCAGCGTCTTCCGCTTCGGAGTGAAGGGTGCGGGTGATGCCGATCTGGTGCAGTCGCGGCTTGCGGTGCGGCCCGCATTCCGCCCCCGGGCCTGGACGGTGACCGGCGTGGTGACCGACACCGCCACCAGCGACCTGATCCTGCCGGCGGGGCTCGATCCCTCCCGCTCCCGCCTTCGGATTACAGTCGGTAGTTCGCCACTCGGCATGGTTCGAGGCCTCGCTGACGAGCTCCGCGTCTACCCCTACTTCTGCTCCGAGCAGGTGGCCAGCACGGTTGGTCCGCTGATCGCCCTGTACAGAGTGCAGCAGCTACGACCCGATCTGAAGCTGCTGAAGTCCGATCCGCGGAACGACATTGCGAGCGCCATCGGCGTCCTCAGCCGTCGGCAGCGGCCGGATGGCGGTATCGGTTTCTGGAGCGGCTCAGACTGGACCACTCCCTGGCTCAGCGCCTACGCCGGCCTCGCCCTGCTCGGTGCCCGTGAGGCGGGGTTCGAGGTGTCCGACAGCGTGCTGGCCCGCCTGGGAACCTACCTGCGCCGTTCAATCGACCAGCCCCAGCCGATTCGCGCGCCTGTCGTGTCGTGGTACGACACCCTGCAGGTACGCCTGGCGGACGCGGTCGCCGCGCTCGACTACCTGAGCCGACTGGGGACGCCGCACATCCCCGCGGAAAACGAAATGCTCCGCAATGCGCCGCAGCTGGCGCAGGAAGATCGGGCGAGGCTCGCCACCCTGCTCGCGCGGCGCGGCGCAACCAGCGCGGCCCGCGGCCTGTTGGAGCCGGCCTGGGCGGCGGTCCGCATCGAAGGGCGCCGGGCCACCCTCCCGGAAGAATGGAGTCGGAGCGTCCACTACTTCGGATCACGCCTCAGGCCGCTGAGTCGCCTGCTTCAGGCGACGCTGGCGGTGGATTCGGCGCATCCCTTGTCAGGCCCGATGGTGGAGACCCTGGTTCAGGCCCAGCGGGCCGGGCTGAACGCCTGGTGGAACACCCAGGACTATGCCGCGGTGGTGGAAGCGCTCGCGGCATTCGACCGACGGAGCAGGGAGGGCGCGGCCCGCGGTATCACGGTGCGTGCCGGAGGGCGCACTCTCATTTCGGGCACCGATACTCTCGTTGCTGATTCAGCCTTTCCGCTGACCGGCCTGCTCAAGAAGGGCGACGGTGGTTCGAATCTGGTGCGGCTCAATCTCTCGGCGGCGGGATCCGGCGCGCCGATCTACTACTACGCGACGGTGCTCGAAGTGCCGAAGGAGCGGCCGGTGCGCCCGGAGGACGCCGGCATCAAGGTGGAGCGCTGGTATGAGCGATTCGACCGGGAGGAACCGGTCAGCGCCGTCGCCGAGGGGGAGCTGGTGCGGGTCCGGCTCCGGATTACACTGCCCGCCGACCGGCAGTTCGTGGTGGTGGATGATGCGCTGCCCGCCGGGCTCGAGGCGGTTGACCTCAGTCTCCGTACCGCGAGCCTGACTCCGGGGCCCGGCACGGCTCAGCGTACCGACTGGCTCACGCCGGCAGGGGCGGACGCGGACGAGCAGGAGGGTGCAGGCGAGGGGTTCCAGTGGTTCTACGGCAGCTGGGACAGCG
>JAOUIC010000017.1 GCA_029884275.1 Gemmatimonadota bacterium
GGCGTGCGACCACCGGGAGATCCGGGACGATCGGGTGCTCTACTCTGCGACCGTGCTCTGGAAGGGCGCCTATACCATGACCTACATCGCGCGGGCCACGACCCCCGGCACGTTCGTCCGGCCACCGGCCCACGCCGAAGAGATGTACAACCCGGCGGTGTTCGGCCGGAGCGATGGTGGTCAGTTCGTGGTGACGCCACGATGAAGCGAGTCGGCTTGGCGCTGGCTTTCGCCCTGACGGGCGTGGTCACCTGGGTGATGCAGCCTGTTCCGGCGATGCTGCTGGCGCCGCCGGCGCAGCAGAGTCTGGTGCTCACCGACCGCCATGGACTCCCGCTGCGGACCACACGCGGTGAGGAGGGTGAGCGCGTCAGCTGGGTGGCGCTGGGTGACATGGATCCCGACCTGCCGCGGGCGTTCATCACGGCGGAAGATCAGCGATTCCTGTCGCACCCGGGGGTGGATTTCCGCGCCGTGGCCCGGGCGGTCCGTGACAATCTCGACCGGGGGCAGGTCGTGTCCGGAGCCTCGACGATCACGATGCAGCTGGCGCGGCTGCTGCTGCCGATCGATCGCGGCTACCTGGGCAAGCTTCGACAGGTAGCGTGGGCGCTGAGGCTGGAGGCTGGCCTTCCGAAAGAAGAGATTCTGGAGCAGTACCTCAACCGGGTGCCGCTGGGGCAGGGCGCCATCGGCGTGTCGGCCGCCATGCGGCTCTACTTCAACGGCGGGCCGGAACAGGCGAGCCTCGGTCAGGCGGCCCTGCTCGCGGGGCTGGCGCGCTCGCCCTCGAGCCGGAATCCGCTGGTGTCTCCCGGTCGGGCGAGCGCGCGGCGCGCATCTGTTCTCGATGCTCTTGTCAGGCAGTCGTACGTCACTCCGACTGAGGCCGCCAGGGCCAGCCGCGAGCCGGTGCTCGGCGTGGAATCGGGCGCAGCATTTCTCGCGCCTCACTTCACGACCCGGCTCCTGGCGACGGCGGAGGCCGAGGGCCGTCCGCTGGCGGGACGGTGGCAGACGTCGCTCGACCTCCAACTACAGGGATGGCTGGAGGAAGAGGTCCGGCACACCACGGCGCAACTCGCCGACCGGGGCGTGCGTCACGGAGCGGTGGTGGTGCTCGACAACCGGACCGGGGAGGTTCTCGCCTGGGTCGGGTCGCCCGACTTCTGGGCCGATACCGCGGGGCAGGTCGACATGGTCGTGAGCCCCCGCCAGCCTGGATCGGCGATGAAGCCGTTCCTGTATGCGCTGGCGTTCGACCGCGGCATCACCGCGGCCACGGTCCTCGCCGATGTGGCCACGACCTACCAGACGGCGCGCGGCCCGTATCATCCCCGCAACTACGACCGCCGGGAGCACGGTCCGGTGCGCGCGCGCGAGGCGCTGGGAAGCTCGTACAACATTCCGGCCGTTGACCTGGCGCACCGGATCGGGCCGAGCGCACTGCTGCGGGGACTGCATCAGGCGGGATTCGCGTCGCTGACGCGGGCACCGGAGCATTACGGGCTCGGTCTCGCGTTAGGCAACGGCGACATCACCCTGCTGGAGCTGGCCAACGGATACCGGGCGCTGGCGAACGGTGGCGTCTGGCATCCCTGGCACAGCCTGGCCGTGCCGTCCGGCTCAGCGCCCGGGGAGGTCCGTCGCGTGATGTCCCGCGAAGCAGCGGTGCTCACCCTGGACATCCTCGCCGATCCCGACGCCCGGGCGCCGGCTTTCGGGGTGCGGACGCCATTCGAATGGCCGTTCCCGGCGGCGGCCAAGACCGGGACCAGCCGGCACTTCACCGACAACTGGGCGGTCGGCGTGACGGCCGGGTTCACCGTCGCCGTCTGGGTCGGCAACTTCAGCGGCCAGCCGATGGAGGGGGTAAGTGGCATCGCCGGCGCGGGGCCGCTGCTGCAGCGCGCCATGCTTCTGGTGGCACGGCGGCGCGATCCGGGCAACCTGGTCACGCCGGCCTCGGTCGGACTCCACCGTGTGACCATCTGCCGCGTCTCCGGCAAGCTGGCGGGCCCCGACTGCCCCACGCTGGTGGAACACTTCGTCGCCGGGACGCGCCCGCAGGAGACCTGTGACTGGCATCGGGCTGGCGAGCTCGTCCTTCCGGCGGCGTTCGCCGAGTGGCAGGTGCGGGAATCAGGGGTGGCCCATGTGCGGGTCTCCGCGCACGGCGACTCAATCGCGGAGGAGCGTCCCGATCGCCTGACGATCACGTCGCCTGGGTCGGGCGATCACTACCGGATTCCGCCCGGGGTGGACCGGCGCTTCGCCTCGATTGCGCTCCGGGCGACGGGGACGGATGCACAGGTCAGGTGGTATGTCGATGGACTCGCTACCAGCGCCGGCCGCTGGCCGCTCCAGCCGGGCACCCACCAGGTGCTCGCGGTGGCAGGCCGGCTTCGCGACAGCGTGACCATCACCGTGGAGACGCCATGACCTCACTGAACACCCGGCCGCTCGGCCGCACCGGGCTCGACATCTCCGTGGTCGGGTTCGGGGCGTGGGCGGTTGGCGGAGGGGGCTGGTCGTTCGGCTGGGGCCCGCAGGACGACGAGGAATCGCTCGCCGCGATGCGCCACGCCCTGAAGCTCGGCGTGAACTGGATCGACACCGCCGCGGTGTACGGCCTGGGCCACTCGGAGCGCATCGTCGGCCGTCTCCTGCGTGAGCTGTCACCGAGCGACCGGCCCTTGATCTTCACCAAGGGGGGCCTGATCTGGAACGAGGCCAACCCGATGACAGCGGCAGAGACCAACCTCCGGCCGGCGTCGATCCGGCGGGAGTGCGAGGCGTCACTCAGGCGCCTAGGGATTGAGCGGATCGACCTGTACCAGTTCCACTGGCCTGACCAGGCCACCGGCACTCCGGTCGAGGATTCCTGGGGCGAGATGCAGCGCCTCGTGGAGGAGGGGAAGGTCCGGTTCGGTGGCGTGTCGAACTTCACGGTGGACCTGCTGGAGCGCTGCGAGCGGTGGGCGCACGTCGACTCGCTGCAGCCACCGTTCTCGCTCATCCGCCGAAGTGCCGCGGCCGACGTGATTCCGTGGTGTGCGACGCACCACGCGGGAGTCATCGTCTACAGCCCCATGCAGCGGGGGATCCTCACCGACAGCTTCTCGCCGGCGCGGGTGGCGGCGATGGCGGAAGACGACTGGCGGAAGGGCAGCGACGAGTTTCAGTCGCCCAAGCTGGAGCAGGGACTGGCGCTCCGCGACGCGCTTCGACCGGTGGCGAGGCGCCATGGCGCCACAGTGGCGGCCGTGGCGGTGGCGTGGACGCTGGCCTGGCCCGGCGTCACCGGGGCGATCGTCGGGGCGCGGCGCGCGGCGCAGGTGGACGGATGGATCGGGGCGGGGCGGCTGGTGCTGACCGAACAGGATCTCGATGAAATCGCCGCGGCGGTCGAGCGGACCGGGGCGGGGAAGGGGCCGGGGCGGCCGGGATCAGGCTAGTGCCACCGCCACCACCCGTCCCTCTGCCTGCTGGCCTGAGAGCGCGGATAGCATGCGCGCGTATTGGTCCACCTGCTGCCGGTAGTCCGAACGTGTCTCCATCCCGCTGCCGCCGAGCTTCCAGTCCACCACCTCCCAGCGTCCGTCACGCACGCAGGCAGCGTCGATCACGCCTTCCACCAGTTCACGACCCGCCGCGCCATCCATCAACTGCACGAGCGGCAGCTCGAACGCGACGTCGTCGCGGTCCAGCATCGCCGCAATCGCCGGCAGGCCGAGCATCGTTTCGAATTGAGCGATGAGACGATCCTTCAAGGCCGCGGAGAGTCCCTCCTCATCGGCGGCGGCCAGGGCGAATGCGAGGAGGACCTCGCCGCGCCGGCCGCGGCCCGCGGCCTCGATCGCCCGGTGCAGGACAGTGCCGAGCGCCCTGGCCTCGTCCCCAGCGCCGCTCCCGGGAAGGTCGTAGGTCTCAGCCTCCGCCCGATCCTCACGAAGCATCCGAGTGACGCTGGTCCTCCTCCAGGTCGGTGCTCTGGCCCGATCGACGCTCGCGGCGGCCAGCGCTTCCCGGGCCCTGAGGTCGGCGGTGCGGTCACGGAGCTGCGCCCGGCCGGGTGGTGGATCGGCCGGCACCGCCAACTCCTCTGCCCCTGCGGCGGCCTCCGCCAGCGCGGCCCAGCAGGATGCCTTCTTCGCGTCAGGGCAGTCCGAGATGACCAGTTGCTCCCGGGCGCGCGTCGCCGCGACGTAGTGGAGACGCTCGTGTTCCGCCCCCAGGAACGCGATCTCCGCGGCCTTGTCCTCCTCCCACCCCGGAGCCTGCGCCAGGATCGAATCGCCGCTGGTGACGAGCAGGCTGCCCCGTGCTGAGCCGTCCTCGCCGCGCCTGACACAACGGCTCGGCGGAACATCGGGCGGCGGCACCGGCGCGCCCAGCATCACGACGGTCCCCTCGAGCCCCTTGGCCTTGTGGAGATTCATGACCCGGACGACGTCCCGCCTGCCGGGCCGAAGCGGCGCATCCGGTGCCTCGCGTTCGAGCAGTCGCTCGAGCAGTGTCACCATGCCCGGGAGGTCGCCCACTCCCTCGTCCTCTCCCCGCCGTACCGCGTCCACGAGCTGCAGCAGCGCGCCGGCGCGCGCCTCACCGAGTGGCTGGCAGGCGCTCCAGGCGAGCAGGCCGGTGTCGTCGAGCAGCTGATCGAGGAAGACATCCGGCCGGGTGGTGCCCGCCTGTTGCCACCACTGGTTGAGCCTGGTGAGGGGCACACTCGCCGGATGCCCGTCTTCGGGTGGCACCGTGAGGATGAAGCGCGCCCCGGCCTTGCGGGAGGCGTACAGATCGGCCGGCGTGAGCCCGAAGAAGAGCCCCTCCAGCACCGCCGCGACCAGGGCTGGGTTGGCCGGGTCGGCCAGCGCGCGGAGGAGCAGGACCAGCTCGCGGAGCTCGTGTTCCTGCGGCAGCGGCGCGCCGGTCGTGACGGCGGGGATGTTGCGCTCCGCCAGCGCCCTGGCGACAGGCTCGATGTCCCTGGTCCACCAGGTGAGCACGAGGAAGTCCCCCGGCATCCGTCGCCGGGCGCGGATCTCACCGTCCACCCATGCCGCCAGCAGCCCGGCATTCGCCCGCGCGACCTCGTCCCGGTTCCCGCCAGGCGTCATCAGCCGGTGTACGCCGATGCCTGCGGGCGGGGCGCGGTCGGTTTCGAGTGCCTGGAACGCGGCCTGCCAGGGTGTTGCCGTGGCGGGAAAGACCTCCTCGAACCTCGCGTTGACCAGCGCCGCAATGGCGGTGGTGGAGCGGAAGTTCCGGGTCAGCTTGAGCACCTCGCCGCAGGCGGCCAGCCGTTCCTTGACCAGGTTGTAGATGCCGATGTCCGCCCGGCGGAAGCGATAGATGCTCTGCTTCGGGTCGCCCACCACGAATAGGGAGCCGGGACGGGGGTGCACTCGTCGCCAGTCATCTCCCTCGGTGGGAGGGGAGGCGAGCAGGAAGCAGACCTCCGCCTGGATCGGATCGGTGTCCTGGAACTCATCCACCAGCAGATACCGGAACCGCTCACCCAGTTCCGCCCGGGCATCCGGCTGCTCCCGCAGGAGGGCGGCCGCGCGCACCAGCAGGTCGGCGAAGCCGAGCTGTCCGGTCCTGGCGCGTCTCCGGGCAAACTCCGCGGCGGCTCGGTTGAGGATGCCGATCACAGGCGCGTATCGGTGCTCACGCCAGGCGGTGAGCGTCGCCTGGGCGCTGCCGGTCCGCCAGGCCTCGAACGATGCGTGCAGCGCCTTGGCGCTCTCTTTCGCCGCCTTAGTGGTCCCCCAGCATTTCTGGGTGAGCTTCGACCCCGAAGCCGAGAGCCCGGCGATTCCGGCACAGAAGGCCCTGACGTCGGACCAGTCTCCCGTGCGGCGGCGGTACCAGAGGCGGCGGAAGGTGCGCTGCAGCGCATCCCACCCCGCCTCCGGCTCGTCCCGCGGCATGAGCCGGTCTGCCTCGGCCAGCAGCCGTTCCAGCCTCTCCCGGCAGCCGCGGATGTCCGGTGCGGGAGCGGAGGCGCCGGAGAAGTCCACGTCGGGGTTGTCCACCACCTCGTGAAACGCTCCGGCCAGCGAGCCTGGCTCGATGCCGAGTGTGGCCAGGGTCCCGAGGTCCGGGTGGTCAACCTCACGGCACTCGCTCACCCATTGATTCCAGTGATCCTCCACGAACTCCGGCCATGCGTTCTCGTCGAGTTCGACGAATCCGGGATCGAGCCCGGCATCGAGCGGCCGCTCCCGCAGGAGCCGGCCGCAGAAGGCGTGGATGGTCCCCAGGAAGGCGCGGTCGAGGTCGCGGAGCGCATCTCCGGCGCGCGTGCGCTCGGCAGTCGGCGTCGAGGGGTCGCGTGTGGCGGTCTCGAGCTCGAGCTGGAACCGCTCTCGCAATTCGTTGGCGGCCTTGCGAGTGAAGGTGACGGCGGCCAACGCGTCTACCGGCGTGCCGCGTCGCACATGCGAGAGGAGCCGCCCGACCAGCGCGGTGGTCTTGCCCGAACCGGCGCCGGCCTCCACCAGGAAGTTGGTGTCGAGGTCGGCCAGGATCCGGTCGCGCGCAGACTGGTCGCTCATCCGGGCTTCTCGCCGCGCCGCCGCCGCATCGGCTCGAATCGCGGGTCCGTCGCGCCGAGCCGGCCGGCCCACTCGGCACGGGGGGAATGCACCTTGTGGAATCGCCCGTCGCGGACCCGGCAGATCTCACGGAACTCACAGTAGGCACAGTCGTGGCTGTCCATGGTGGGCAGGAATTCCCCCCGCTCCACCTGACCGAGCAGGTCGAGGATCACGCCGGGCGCCGCGTCGAGTTCCGCGCGCTCGTGGCGGGCGACCTGGTTCTCTCCCTTCGGCGTCGGGAACCGGTATTCGAATACCGCCACCTCGGCCTTCAGGAGTTGCTCTGCCGCCAGGGCGTAGAGCCCCGACTGGAGCTGCCTGCCGCCACGGAAGGCCCCGCCCCTGCCGTCGGCCGCGAATCCCCAGGTCGAGCCGGTCTTGAAGTCGATGATGACCAGCCTGCCGTCCTCGCGCCGGTCGACGCGATCGATGCGGCCCCAGACAGCGAGGCGCGACCCATCGGGGAGGCGTAGGACCGGGCGCCGATCCCCCTCGAGCAGCTCCATCTCGCATACCATCCACCTCGCGCCGCCACCGTCACGCTCCATCAGCAGGAACGAGAGGGCCGACTGGCGCACGTACTCCCACTCGGCCTCGACGATGCCCGCGGCGGGCGCGGGCACCTTGCGCTGCCACTCGCCGAAGACCGCCCTGGCTGTGGCCACGACCGCGGCCTCCGCCTCAGGGGCCTGCAGTCGGTCCTGCCGGTCCATCCACTCCCGCGCGAACCGCTCGAACACTGTGTGCAACAGCGCCCCGCGGTCGAGCGGGCTGAGCCAGGCGCCGGGTTCGAACTCGGCGTCCTCCACCGGCCGGAGCCGCATGGCATGGCGATAGAGCCAGGCCAGCGGGCAGGCGGCGAGCAGCTGCAGCGATGAGGCCGAGATCGGGGTCTGGCGCCTCCGGGGATCCTCCTCCCGCGCGGCGGGCACGACGCCGTGTGCGGCGGTGATGACGTCGCTCTCCCAGGCTCCGGCGAGGCGGAGGCCCCGCTCCAGCTCGGGCCAGCGTTCCAGTGCCTGCGAAGTGCCGTCGAGCAGGACGGACCCTGGCGCGATCGCGCCGAGCCAGACATCGCGCACGTCGAGCGGCATAACGCCGGGGCCCGGGACGGCGGCGGCGGGCGGTGACAGCTCGGCGCGCAAGCCCTCGAACGAGAGGTCCGGATTACCGAGGGTCTGCCGCGCAATGTCCAGCAAGACCGGCGCGGGCGACGCCTCGCGGCCGCCGTCGGCGGCCAGCGCCCACGAGAGTGTGACATCGCCCGCGAGCGAGGCGAGGGCGCGGCGCACCAGGCGCCGCCGCTCGTCGCGTCGCTCCGCGGTGGTGGCGAGGTCGCCGCCGATTCGCGCGCGGATCGCGTCGGGGAGCAGCGGGTCCTGGATGCGGGGACCTGCCGCGCGCTCCGCGTCGAGTCCGAGCACGAAGATACGCCGCCGCCCGGTGGTGCCCGCGTGCGCGAGGTCGGTCAGGTGCAGATGGCCGCCGCACATGTTCCACGGTCGGCGGTCCGGGCCCAGCGCTGGCCAGATGCGAAAGTCGGCCAGGGCGTCCCGCAGGGCGGCGAGCGCGCCACCGAAGGGCCGGGTCGCGTGCATCTCGCGCTCGCACAACGCCAGCCGGGTCGCCAGGCGGGCGCGGGCGTGCTCCTCGGCTTCGTCGCGGACCGGGCTGTACTCGAGCCATTGTCGCAGCGAGCCCGCGAGCACGCCGGGGGAGAGCGGAGGCGGCTCCGGCTGGCCGGGCTCCGGGCCGGGAGGCGTCGCGGCGATGATCCCGCTCAGAATTGTCCGGAGCTGGCGGGTGGCAGTCTCCCAGTCGGACTCCGACTGTTCGTCTTCCGGGTACTCATGGTCGCGGGCGAGCGTGAGGCCGCGCCGAAGATCCTCCAGCGCCCGCAGGTACCGGTTGCGGCTCCAACCGATGGCCAGCGTACGGAGCAGCCGGACCAGCTGCGGGGAGGGAAGCTCGGCGCCGGCGGCCAGATCGCCGGCCTCGATCGCTTCGCGAAGCAGGTGATCGGGAAGGCCCCGCTCGATCCACTCGAACCACCGTGCCACAAGGCGGCCGAGCCGGCTGCGGCCGAGAGGCAGTCCGGCGAGGTAGGTCGCCGGGATGCCGGCGCGGGAGGCGATGGCATCAAGGGCGGTGCCGTAGGCGTCGGGATCGGTGGCAACGATCTCGACTTCATCCCAGCGCCGCTGTTCGCGGCAGATGCGCCTCAGCACCTCTCGCACTTCGTCGGCTGGTGTGGCAGCCATGAAGAGGGTAACCGATGGGCCGGCCGGAGCCTCGGGCCGCTCCGAGGGCTCGGGCAGCGTGTTCGCCCCGGCGTCCGCCAGACGGGCCGCGAGGCGGCCGGGGAGCCCGCGGGGCTCGAGTCCCGGCGCGAGAAAGAGCTGTCCGGAGATCACGTGCCGGGCCTGTTCGTCAAACGCGGCGAGGGCCTGCTCGAAGAGCCCGCCGGCGTCGACCAGACCGCGCGCGTCCAGCGACTCCCGGTAGCGAGCAAGGATGAGCGCCAGATCCCTGCCGGCGGAGGTACCGGACGCCCGGGCCAGCGCGTCGGAGGCGACCCCTCGCACCCGCAGTTCCAGGATCGCGTCGCGCACGGCGCGCCGGAATCCGGACCCGCTGCGGAGGCCGGAAGAGCCTGACGAGAGCCGCCCCCCAGCGGCCAGATCGTCCAGCGCCGACTCGATCAGCGCCGTGACCTCGAGGTCGCGCGCGGCGCGCATGCCGCGGCGGTGGAGTTCGACCATCGCGAGCTCACCGGCGAGCCCGCGCAAAGTCATGACTTCCCAGCCGATCCAGCCCCCCATGCGAAGAGCGAGTGCGGCGAGCAGGTCGCGTCCGGCATTGAGGTCGGCGGCCACGAAGATCTTCCGCCCGCCGGGCGCGGCGCGGGTGAGCGACTCCAGCTGGTCGAGGAGAGCAGGCATCACCCTGAGTGTACCGGCCCCCTGTGACACCCGCCAGCGGCGAGTTCTGGCGCGGGCAGACGATCGGCGCGACATTGCCCCCATGCCGATCTCCTCACTGTACCGCCTGGTCCTGATGGCGGCGCTCGCCGTCACCACCCCGGCGACTGCCCAGCATTCCGTCGACTCGCTCGCGGTCCGCCTCTCCGCCATGACGGCCGTGAGCGGATTCGAGCAGGCCATGGCCGATACCCTGCTCAGCATGCTCCCGGGCTCCGCCCGCGACCGCGCTGGGAACGTGGTCCTCACCCTCGGCACTGGTGCACCGAGGCGGCTGGTCGCCTGCCCGATGGACGAGCCGGGATTCGTCGTGGGGCGTGTGCGGCCGGACGGATACCTCACCTTGCGGCGCGTCGGCCCGAGCCCCGGTCGGCTCGCCGACCAGCAGCTCGAGGGCCAACGCATCACCGTCTTTGGGCGCCGCGGTCCGGTGACGGGAGTGGTGGGCGTGCGGTCCATCCACCTCACCCGTGGACGGCCGCCGGCCGGTGAGGCGCCCTTCACCTTCGACGAGGCATACGTCGATATCGGTGCCCGAGACGCCGGGGAGGTCGCCGGGCTGGGGATTGCGGTGCTGGCTCCGCTGGCGCTCGAGAAGCGCCCGCACCGTTATGGCGATGGACTCTTCGCCGCTCCCGTTGCCGGACGTCGAGCGGCCTGTGCGGCACTGGCGGACGCCGCGCAGAGAGCGGCGGCACCAGACTCGGGAACCACGACCATCGCCTTCGTAGTGGAGCAGAGCTTCACCCGCCGCGGCCTCGCCAGCATCGCGCGCAACTCGCGCCCCTTCGATGCCACCGTGCTGCTTGAGGCTGCGCGAACCGATACCATCGCTTCGCGGCCGCCCGCTCCTGAGCGCCTGGGAGCTTACCAAGTCTGGTCGCTGCCGGTCAGCTACGCCGGCTCCGCGGTCGAAACCGTGGCGCTCGCCGACGCGCGCGAGCTGAGCCGGCGAGTGCTGGCCTACCTCGGAGGTGCCCGGTGATGCGTCGCTCGCTCGGGGCACTGATCCCCATGATGGTCGCCGCGCCGCTCCTGGCGCAGTCACCAGCGCGCATCGCCGAGGCCGATTCCGTGCTGCGGCAGCTGGTCGAGTCGTACGGTGTGTCGGGAACCGAGGGTCCGGTCCGGGAGCTGGTGCGCTCCCTGCTCCCCGCATGGGCGAAGCCCGAGACGGATACCGCGGGCAATCTCTGGGTGCGGGCAGGGAAGGGGGGCAGGCCGGTAGTGTTCGTGGCGCACCTCGACGAGATCGGGTTCGCGGTGACGGCCATCCGCGAAGATGGGAAACTCACAATCGAGCCGCGCGGCGGGTTCTTCCCCTCGCTCTACGAAGGGCGGCCCGCGCTGGTCCACACCCCGAGTGGAATCGTCCCGGGGGTCTTCCCGCCGAGGGACAGCGCCTTTTCGGTCCGCAGACCGCCTCCACTGGTCGTGGACGTCGGGGTCACGTCGCGGGCGGTGGCGGAAGGACTGGGCATCACGGTGGGCAGCACGGTGACGAGCCCCAAGTCCCACGCGCGGCTTGGGGGGACCCGCGCGACTGGCCGGTCGTTCGACGATCGCGTGGGGTGCGCGGCGCTCATCCTGGCTCTCAGGCGCCTCGATCCGGCGCGCCTCTCGCACGAGGTGATCTTCGTCTTCAGCGTGCGGGAGGAGACCGGCCTCGAGGGAGCGCGGGTCGTGGCCGACGCCCTCGGTGTCCGCCCCGCGCGAGTGCACGCGATCGACACCTTCGTTTCCGCCGACTCGCCCATCGACCCCCAGGGCTACGCGGTTGCGCCGCTGGGCGCCGGACCGGTGATCCGGGCGGTGGACAACAGCGCGGTCGCCCCCCCCGCCCTGGTGGATTCACTGGTCGCGCTGGCCCGCTCGGCCGGGGTTCCGCCG
>JAOUIC010000300.1 GCA_029884275.1 Gemmatimonadota bacterium
CTCTAAGGCTGGTCTTCCCGACCGCCCGGCAACCCTGAGCACGTCGCGGAACTCGGCCTTCAGTCGGGGGCCGCCGGGGGTCTCGACGACCTTGACCGAGACTGGCTCACCAGATCCTGTTGTGACTTGCAAGTACTTGCGCGGCAACGTGATGCGCTCCATCGCCATACGCCGGACACCTGTGGTCGTGCTGTGCAGGAACAGGGCCTCGGTCACGCGCTCCACGGAATCGGTGGCACAGATCACCTCAATTCTAAACCCGGGCCGTCCCTTCTTCATGAAGGTAGACCAGATCTGGACGTCCAAAGCGGCAGCCTCAGCCAGCGCCTCCCGAAGCGGTTCCATGTACTCGGGGTTCATATCGTCCACATCTGTGGACAGCACCACGACCTGGCCGGCCTCGATTGAGGACTCCGCCAAGAGCAGCCGCAAGGCGTTCGGGTGGGTCGAAGGGTCGCGGGAGCCGGCACCCCATCCCACCGCGCCGGCCCGCCATCTCGGGGGGACTGGCTGATTCACGAGCACCCGTAGCAGAGCCGCGCCGGTCGGGGTCGTTGCCTCACCGGTGACCGGTCCGTTGGGACCGATCGCGAGGCCCTCGACCAGTCGCGCGGTTACCGGCGCGGGAAGGGGCATCACGCCGTGCGCGGTCCGGACCCATCCCGACCCCAGCCCGAGCGGCATCGTCGCGATCCTGGTAACGCCGAGCTGCTCGAATCCCTCGATGCAACCGACGATGTCTACGATCGCGTCGAGCGCACCCACCTCGTGCAGTGCCACTGCTTCCGTCGGGACACCGTGCACCCGCCCCTCCTCCGCGCAGAGCAGCCGCAGGGCATCCGCCGAGCGATCCCGAACCCAGGGGGAAAGCGGTGCGGCTTCGACGATCGCCAGCAGGTCTCCCAGGTGCCGGTGTGCGCCGAACTCCCCACCATGCGTGTGGCCGTGGTGGTCGTGGGGCTGGTGGCTGGGGCCGTAGTGTGTGGCAGAGACGACCGGCGTCTCGGCACCGAACTCGGGATTGGGATGTTCAACCTGCCCCTGGGCCAGAATCACCTTCACCCTGGCGCACGAGATGCCGCACCTGATCGTACGCCCGACATCGACCGAGACCCCCTCCAGCCCCAATCGCGCGGGCAGCGCGCGGAGCCAGGTCTCGGGCGCTCCGGCATCGACGAGAGCGCCGAGCAGCATGTCTCCGGCGATGCCGGCGGAAGGGTCAATGATGGCGAAGCGGTGGTCGCTCATGGCCGGGGAATATCGCCGCCGGCGGGGGAAGTCGCCAATTCCTCCTGGCTCCGGTAGAGCCAGCCGGCGCCGGTGTTGAACACCACCAGACGCGCCTCGGGGTGGAGGTCGCCACGCTCGCGCAGCAGGCGGGCGGCGGCAACCGCCGCTCCTCCCTCAGGTGAGCAGTCGATGCCTTCGGTTCGGGCCAACTCAGCCGCCTCGGTCATCAGTTCGTCGTCGGTGACCGCGACCGCGCCACCTCCGCTCTCCGCCAGCGCGCGCAGAATCAACCGGTCGCCAAGCGGCCCTGGCACTCTGAGGCCGCTGGCGACGGTCCAGGGATTCGTCCAGGGAGTGGCATGAGCGGCTCTCTCCTCAAACGCGCGGACGATCGGGGCACATCCCGTGGACTGCACCGTGAACATCTTCGGCGGCGGGTCGGTGACCCAGCCGGCCTGTCGGAGTTCATCGAATGCCTTCCACATTCCGATCAGGCCGGTTCCGCCCCCGGTGGGATAGATGATGGCGTCGGGGAGCGACCAGCCAAACTGCATCGCCAGCTCGAGGCCGAGGGTCTTCTTCCCTTCGATCCGGTAGGGCTCGCGTAGCGTGGACAGATCCACGGCGCCGTGCTGGGCGGACCACTCGCGGGCCGCACGGCCGCAGTCACCGATGTGACCTTCAAGAAGCTGGAGGTCGCCGCCGAAGAGGGCAATCTGCGCCAGGATTGGCCTCGGAGTCGAGCGCGGGGCGTAGACCCGCACGGCCGCGCCGGCCCGCGCGGCATACGCCGAAGCGGCGACGCCGGCATTCCCCGCGGTGGGCAGGACGAAGCTCCGGGCTCCCGCTGCGAGGGCTCGGGTCAGCGCCGCACTGAGCCCCCGGGCCTTGAAGGAGCCGGTGGGATTGGTGCCCTCATCCTTGATCCAGAGATCGCTGAGCCCCAACCTGCGCCCGGTTCGCGGGAGCGGCAGCAGCGGAGTATCTCCCTCCCCCAGGGTCACCGGCTCCTCGCCCGGGAGGAGCGGAAGGAACGGACGGTAGCGCCACATCCCCTGCCCGCGCCGCACTTCCGCGCGAGCGGTCAGGCTGGGTGGCTGTCGTCCGGGATAGCGGACCAGCCAGGGTTGACCGCACTCGGGGCAGACGGTGGCAAGGCCCTCCGCCGAGCGGCGTGCGTCACACCCGGAGCAGACCAGTTCCCAGTCGAGGACGGTCACCTTTCCTCCCCGACGGACCGGAGGTAGCGCTCCGCCAGCTGTTCCAGTCTTGACTCGCCTCGGTGATGGGCGTGCTCCCGGATCGCTTCGACATGGTCTCTCAGGCGCGGATCACCCCACTTGTACCCGGTGGCGGACTCCGCGGCCAGACTGTCGCCACGATTGGCCCCTTCCAGCAATGCCCACGCGGCGGCCCGGTCGAAGTCCGGCGAGGATGGCGCCGGGAGGTCGAAACGAGCCGGGGTGTCATCCCGATCTTCGCGAACGAACGCGCGTGACATGGCAGTAAGCTAAGGGAGGGCCGCGGGTTTGTCGGTGGTCAATCCTCGGCCAGCGACTCGAGCACCCGGTTGGCCAGGCGGAGGGAGAAGCCCGGCAGGGCAGCGAGTTCGGCGGGACTGGCTGATCGCACACCCGCCAGGCTGCCGAAGCGCTCGAGGAGCAGCCGGCGGCGGGACGGGCCAATACCGGGCACGTCGAGAAGCTGCGACGTGATAGTCCTCGCGGACCGCCGCTGCCGGTTGTACGCCAGGCCGAACCGGTGGGTCTCGTCCCGGATTCGCTGCAGCAGCTGAAGCGATGGGCTGTTCCGGGGGAGTTTGAGGCTCTCGCTCTGCCCTGGGAGGAAGACCTCCTCCTCCCGCTTGGCCAGGCTGATCATGGACAGGTCTTCGATGCCCAGTGCCCGCGCCGCCTCGACCGCGGCGCCCAGTTGCCCCTTGCCGCCGTCGATCACGATGAGGTCCGGCATTGGCCTGGCCTCTTCGCGGCGACGGGTCAGGAACCGGCTCACGACTTCATTGACGGCGGCGTAATCATCCTGCTGCGCCAGCCCCTTGATGCGGAAGCGGCGATACTCGCTCTTTCTCGGCCGGCCCGCCTCGAACCAAACCAGCGCTCCGACGGTGTCCTTGCCCTGGTTGGTGGAGATGTCGACACACACCATGCTGCGGGGTACGCTGGCCAGGCCCAGATCCCGGCCGAGGGCATACACTGGATCGCCCGCGCGCTCATCGGTTTCCAGTGACTCAAGCCGGAGACTCTCCATCAGATGGCGGGCGTTCTGCATGGCGAGATCGAGCCAGCGCCGGGCCGTCCCCCGCTGGGGAATGTGCCATTGGGTGTCGGGGAGCAGGTCTTGAAGCGGTTCCATCCCAGCGGGTGGCAGGGGC
>JAOUIC010000301.1 GCA_029884275.1 Gemmatimonadota bacterium
GCGACCCATCTCGCGACTGGCCCCGCGTAAGCGTGGGAGACTGGCCGTAGGCCTGTCTCCATTAGGGTGTCGGCGGCAGTCTGCAGAGCTTGCTTCTCCCTTCCGAGCAACTGCAAGACGTCTGCGCGAGTTACGCCATCGGCTTGCCTCGCCCAAACCCGCGATTCATTGTCACGGCTGGTTTCCGTCAAGTGGAGCATGTACTCCGCACGCTTAGCATCCCCGAGCATTGCAAGTGCCCACGCGGCCCTATAGGCAACTTTCATTCGGCTCCAGGGGTCTGCATCCGCTGGTATGTTCGTAAGAGCTCGTTCGGCCCACAGCACTTGTTCCCCATAATTCCCCAGGCGGCCGTGACATAGCGCTAGGTTATGCTCCGCTGAAGCTTGGCTAGTGGTATCTCCCAAGCGCTTGGAGATGACAAGCGCCGCATGATAATGTGCGATCGCCGCTAGATAGCCTCCGATTGTCGTCTGCATCGATCCTTGAACCGTGTGTAGCCGACTGAGTGCGGAAGACGAGATCCCTGCGAGTTCAGCCTGCCTGGTCAGTGCGCCTAGGCTCTCTAGGACGCTCCGATACGCACCTGACTGCCGGGTCATCCACGTGAGCACGGCTAGTGAGTTCGAAGACCTGATCTTGTCCGGGAGCGTTGAACTTCTATCAACCACTTCCGTAGCCCAGATGGCTGTCTCGCGAGCGATAGCGCCGTCGCCGAGGAAGGCAGCTACCCTTTCCAGTGCTTCGAGAGCCAAGCTCTCCGCCGAGTCCGGCACCCCCGCGCTCGCAAGGTACCGGAGGCGCCCAAGGGTCTCGCGCGCTTCCGCCTCCGAGCGGGGCAGGGTCGCCTTGGCGTAGAGGTAGAGCACTTCCCGCCGCTGCCGCCACGGACCGCTCTCATGATCGTTCCCCTCCAGTACCACCAGGGACTCCTCCCACCGCCCCTGTTCCTGCAGCGATTCCGCCAGCAGGAGCGCCGCCTCGGCTCCTGCCTCGCCCGCCAACGACGCCGTGGCGGACGAGAGGCCCAGCTCCGCCGCATGCGGCGCACCATGGTCAATGGCCTCGCGCGCGCCGGCTAGCAGGTATGGCACCGCCCCGGCGGCGCGGCCACCGCGGAAGCAGTGCCAGGCGAGCGTGAGTCCCGCAATCGCCTCCCCCCGGGCTTGGGCCTGCAACAGGCGGTCCGCCACCAGCGCGTGCAGAGCCCGTCGCAATGGAGACGGCACCGCGAGGTAGGCGTACCAGCGGATGTGCTCGTTGCGGAACTGGAGCTTCTGCCCGTCGTCGAGAAAGAGCCGCCGCCGGGCCAGCTCGAGCATGCCTGCGAGGCACTGGCCATGGGTGAGATCCACCAGGCCGTACATGGCGTGATCATCGAGCCGCTCCCCGAGGATCGCGGCCAGATTCAGGACGGCCTGCGCTTCGGGCGAGAGGCTGTCGAACACCCGGTGGAAAATCCTGCGATAGACCTCCCCGGTGATGGAGCGCGGCAGGTCGGATGTCATCGCGCGGAGCGATAGCGCCAGGCAGCTGGCGCCATGGCGGCGCCAGTCGTCGAACAGGAGCTCGGCCATCATCGGAATGCCGGCCGACGCATGCACCAGGGCGCGGCGCAGGGCCGGCGGAACCAGGGCGCCCGCGGCGGCGCCCAGGGCGGTGACGAGTTCGTGCATCTCGTCGGGGGTAAACGGGGGGACCTCCACGACCTCCAGCCCCAGCTGCTCCCGCGACTCGACCAGCCGGCTTGCATGCGGGGAGCGGTCGAGGTCTTCCCGCCGCGCCGTCATCAGGACCATCACCCGCTGGCCGTGCGTGCGGCGCATCAGCAGGTGGAGCACCGCCACGCTGGCATCGTCCGCCACGTGCACATCCTCCACCACCAGGATGACGGGGTGCTCTTCGGCGACTGCCTGGGCAAGCTGGAGGATGGCCTCGGTGAGGCGGATGCGGACGGTTTCGCCGTCGGCCGGAACGAAGGGCGGCAGGCTGGGGAATCGCTCCCGGACGGCGGCAACCGTGCGGGTCAATTCCCCCAGCCATTCGGGCGGCGTGCCGCTGGCCCCCGGCTGGTCCAGGAGCCCCCGGACCAGCGTGCCGACGGCCGCGTACGGAATCTCGCGCTCCACCTCGTAGCACTGTACCCGGCTCGAGATCGCCCCTTCGAGCCCGGCGGCCGTCGACAGCCGCGAGGCGAGGGTGGTCTTGCCGACCCCGGACTCGCCGAGCAGCAGCCCGTGCCGGCCACCGCCGTCCCTGGTGTGCTCCCAGTTCCGGTAGAGGACTCCGTACTGGCTTCCGCGACCGATGAACGCCTGGTCGCGCCACTGCTCGGTCAGGACAGCGGGGACCCGCAAGGCTCCAGGAACGTCCAGTCCACGGCGCCGGAGACGAAGCGCCATCGCCTCCATGGACGCTGAGGGGGTGGTGTCCAGTTCAGTGGCGAGCCGGCCCCGCCACTCCTCGTAGATGCGGATCGCCGCCAGCCGGTCTCCGGCAAAAGCGCGAGCCTCCATCCTGGCACGCACCGCCTGCTCCGAGTATTCGTCGAGTGTCAGCAGCCGGTCGGCGTGGGCATCGATGCCGGCGAAGTCACCGGTGCGCCGGCAGCGGTCCATCAGGAGGACCAGCGCGTTCTGGATCTGCGGCAGCCACCGGGCCCGCATCTGGTCTCTCCAGAGCATGAACTCGGGGGCCCGGCTGAGCTCGAAGTCGCCCAGAAAGGCATCGACCTCCAGCGGGGGGTGGAATTCGTCTCCCAGGACATCTCCGCCGGCAAGGCGATCGAGGTCGATCTCGAGGTTTGCGGCCAGGAAGCGCACCGTGTCCCGGGTGCACTCGAAGGTCCGAAGGCCGAGCTTCCCCCTGATGGCGGACAGGGCGACGGCGACGGAGTGCCGTCCTTCGGCGGGGCTCGCTTCGGGCCAGAGAAACTCCGCCAGGCGGTCACGGCGGTGCACCTGCCTGCGGTGGGTGGCAAGAAACGCGAGGAGGGCGAGGTGCTTCCGCACCCGAAGGCGGACCCGCTCGCCGTCGGGGCTCAGCAACTCGGGCTCGCCGAGGAGACGGAGGAAGTACCTGGGCGGCATGCCCCTTGTTATACGGGGTGCGTCAATCAACCGTCAAATCGTGCCGCCAACCGGGCGGGGGCGGCACGACCAGTTCACTTCATCCAGTCGTCCCGGGCCACCAGCTCCCGCACCAGATCCCCGCTGGTCCGGCCCGCCGCCTCCGCCGCGAAGTTGGTCACCACCCGGTGCCGCAGCACCGCGGGCGCCACGCTCCGGACATCCTCCAGGTCCGCCATCGGCCGGCCGTCCATCGCGGCCCGCGCCTTGGCGCCCAGCACCAGGTACTGCGACGCCCGGGGGCCAGCCCCCCACTCGACAAACTCCCTGACCATGGCAGGGCTGTCGGGCTCGCCCGGCCGGGTCTGCCGCGCCAGGGTGACCGCCGCGCGGACCAGCTGCTTCGAGACCGGAATCCGCCGCACCAGGTCCTGCATGGCGCGCACCGTGTCGGCCTCGAGCACCTGCTCGAGCTTTTCCCGGACCGCCCCGGTGGTCTGCTCCACGATCGCCTCTTCCTCGCTCCTCGTGGGGTAGCCGACCCGGAGCTCC
>JAOUIC010000302.1 GCA_029884275.1 Gemmatimonadota bacterium
GCTGCAAGAATCACGGGCATGGTCAGATCACCTTCGCTTCTTCACGCAGCAGGCGGGCCAGCTCGGGCACTGCGTCCGGTCCTTCCCCGACGATACGTCCTGGCGCGCGTTCCGGCGGAAGCGCGAGGCCAAGCACGGCGAGGGAGCCCGGCCCGACCGCCACATCCTTCACCTCGAGCGGCTTCTTCTTGGCCGCCATGATGCCCTTGAGCGAGGGCAGCCTGGGATTGTTGAGCCCCTTGTCGCAGGTGAGCACGGCGGGCAGCACGCAGGTCGCGACCTCGACCCCGCCTTCGATTTCCCGCTCGGCCTCGATCGAGCCATTGGCGACGGTCAGGTGAGCCACGGCGGTGATGCAGGGAAGCTCCATCAGCTCCGCAACCATCGGACCGACCTGGTGGTTGTAGTCGTCGGCCGCAAGCTTGCCCAGCAGGATCAGGTCGAACCCGCCCGCCGTGAGCTCGGCCGCGAGCAGCCGGGCGATCTCGAGTCCGTCGGGTGATCCGCCGCACTTGAGCAGGACTCCCCGGTCGATGCCCATCGCCAGCGCGGTGCGGATCGTCTCCTGGGCCGCATCTCTCCCGACGCTGATCACCACCGTCTCGCCGCTCCCGGCGGCTTCCTTCAGCTTGAGCGCCTCTTCGAGGGCGTATTCATCGAAAGGGTTGGGGACGAACTTGATGCCGGCTTCGTCAATGGAGCGGCCGTCGGCGCCGATGACGATCTTGCTCGTGGTGTCGGGAACCCGCTTGAGGCAGACTGCGATCTTCACGTGCACCCTCTGGCCGTCGTGAATTGTTGCTGCGGCGAAAACCGGGGACAAAGTAGCCACGCGGGGGGCGGGACCGCCACCCCGGGCGGTGGTCGGGCTCAGTCCTCTGTGCCGGACCCGCCGAAGCCGCGGCGCACGATCAGGCGTACCACCCGCTTGTAGCCGGGGGTGAGGAACCGCTCCAGGGTGCCGCCCCCTCCCTGGTTCACGTTGAAGGTGCCGAACGATGCGTATTCGGACTGGAAGACATTGTTCCCCACCAGACCGACCTCCCACCCGAGTCCCTCCCACCCGATCCGGGCATCGGTCACGAAGTAGCCATCGAGCTTCTCCTCCTCGTTGGCCTCGTCGCCGCGCAGGTACTGGGTCCCGATGTAGCGGGCGTCCACGCCGAGCGAGAACCCCGCGGGGAGCTTGAACGCCCCGCCGAACTTCACCTGGTGACTCGGGACCAGGGGAAATTCGTCCCCCGCCTCAACTTCGTTCTCGCCGCCGAAGTCCTCGCGGATGCTGAAGATCTCGGCTTCGCTCTCGTAGGTCGCGCGGGTGAAGGCATAATTGGCGTACAGGGTGTGACCGCCGTTGAGGAACAGCTGGCTCGACAGCTCGACCCCGAGCCGCCGTGTCTTGTCGAGGTTGTCGAAATAGCCTTCGATGGTGGATCCGGAGGGGGAGAGATCGGAGGCGAGCAGCACGATCTCGTCCCTGATGTCGGTGCGGTAGGCCGAGGCAGTGAGAATCGCCTGTGACAGGACCAGCTGCCCTCCCGCCTCGTAGGTGACCGCCCGCACCGGCTTGACCGGCGGATCGTCCCCCAGAGCGAACGGCAGCGGGCAGGGCTCGGCCTCGTCGGCGCAGGCCAGCTCGATCACCGCCGGGGCTCGATAGGCCGCCCCGACCGAGCCGAACACGCTGACACCGCGGCCCAACTCGACCGACACCCCGCCTTTGGGGCTGAGCCGCGAATAGGAGCTGGTGGTGTCGCGGGTGGGGTCGAGCTGGTTCTCGAACGGGATGCGGACGTAGTCGTAGCGAGCGCCGGCGGAGAAGACGGCCCGGCCCACGGTGTAATCCGCCAGCGCGTAGCCCGCCACGTCCCAGGTCGGGCTCTTGACGAAAGTGGTCTGCGCGACCGCCCCGCCGAACTTGGTGGAATCGGCGAACAGTTCCACCGCCGTGCGGGCGGTCGACCCCTCGGCGCCGATGCGAACACCGACGGCGCCACTGGCCTGCCAACGGTAGTCGATCGTTCCGCCGAAGATCTTGTTGTTCGACCGGCCGAGGTTGTCGGGGTCGTTCGCCTGGTTGACGTTGAAGCGCTCGGCCCGATGCCGGCGGTAGTATGCCGACGCCGAGAGCTGCCCCGGCCCCGTCGTCCGGTAGCCGCTCACCGCCAGCTGCAGGTTGTCGAGGTCCTCGTAATCGCCGGTCGTCAGATTGGAGTCCGGATTGGTGCGATAAACGCTCTCCGGCAGGGACCCGGCCGGCTCGGCGTAGGAGGCAGCCCCGTAGCCCTGCAGGCGCACACCCCAGCGCTCCGCCAGCCGCCCCAGGTTGAAGAACCCGTTGTAGGCATCGGCCCCCGTCTCCTGCCGCCAGCCGTCTTCCCGGTCATAGCCGCCGCCGAGGTAGTAGCTCCAATCGCCACCGCCCATCGAGCCGGCGACCGAGCCGTCCGCGCCGAAGGTCTTGTAGCTGCCCCCCATGACCTCCAGCTCGCCGTGTGCCGGCCCGCCGCCGCTGTTGGTCACCAGGTTGATTGCGCCGCCCAGCGAGTTTCGTCCCAGCAGCGAGGCTGTGCCGGAGAGGACCTCCACCCGGGTCACGTGCTCCATCGGCAGCAGGTCGAAGTTCACCTGCGCCGCATCGGGCTCGTTCTGCCGGACGCCGTCGAGAAAGACGGAGATGCCCTGGGGCAATCCCACCACCGGCGAGGCGTAGAAGCCGCGCGACGAGAGGGACATCTTGTAACTCGCACCCAGGTCGTCGTAGCTGGAGAAGCCGGGTAGCGTCACCAGGAGGTCAGTGAGGAGTCGGGGTTCCATCGCTTCGAGCTGCTCCCGCCGGAGGATCGTCGTCCGGGCCGGGACACCCGACCCGATGCGCGGCCCGGTGGGAGCCAGAATCGTTCCGATCACCTCGATCGGAGCCAGTTCAACCGCCTTGGCGGAGTCTGCCCGAGCGCTGTCGGGCTGCTGGGCGGCGAGCGGGGGGGCGAGCAGCGCCAGACAGAGCGCGAGAGTGACGAATCGAAGCATGGTGTGCCTAGAACGCGCTGAGTCCGGTCACCGCCTCGCCGAGAATCAGCGAGTGCATGTCGTGGGTCCCCTCGTAGGTGTACACCGATTCGAGGTTGGCGAGGTGCCGCATGGAGTGGTACTCGGCCAGGATGCCATTGGCACCGAGGAGGCGCCGCGCCTCGCGGGCGCACTCGCAGGCGATGTTCACGTTGTTCCGCTTGGCCAGTGACACCTGCTGCGGCGTCGCCCGGCCGGCGTCCTTGAGCCGCCCCAGCTGCAGCGCCAGGAGCTGGGCCTTGGTGATCTCCGTCAGCATGTCGGCCAGCCGCACCTGCTGGATCTGTGTCTGGCCGATGGGGCGATCGAACATGATGCGGGTCCTGGAATAGCGCAGCGCCTCGTCGTAGCACGCCATCGCCGCGCCCACCGCCCCCCAGGCGATGCCGTAGCGCGCCTGGGTGAGGCACATCAGCGGGCTCTTGAGCCCGCCCGAGCCGGGCAGGAGCGCGTCCTTCGGCAGGTGAACATCCTCGAGCACCAGCTCGCTGGTGTCCGAGGCCCTCAGCGAGAGTTTCCCCTTCTGGTCCCGCGCCGAGAAGCCCCTGGT
>JAOUIC010000303.1 GCA_029884275.1 Gemmatimonadota bacterium
ATACCACAACAACCCCACCAGGTGATACACCCCCGCCAGCTGCGCCAGGACCCGTGCCACCTCTCCACGGTCGAGGACCACCGGGATCCGGGTGACACTCCGCCCCTTCGGCACCAGCCCCGCCATCTGTAACGGCCGGCCCAGCACCTCGCGATACAGGAACAACAGCGCCGCCAGCGCCTGCGCCTGGGTCGACGCCGACACCCGACGCTGCTCGACCAGGGCAGTGAGGAACTGCATGACATGCCGCTCATCCAGCTCCCGCGGATGCCGGAGCCCCTGGAACCGCACGAACCGCCGAACCCACCCCACGTAGGCCTGCTCCGTCCGCAGGCTATAGTGCCCCAGGCGCAGTTGGCGCCGCATGGCGGTCAACAGTTTCGGATTGGACTGCGAAGCGATCGGGCCGGACGACGACATGCCGCAACATCGCCCGTACCAGCCCGACAAGTGGTACCAGAAAGACGCGGTGGGAGTACGCGGTGTACGAAGCGCGCGGTCGGGCTCACTGCTTCTTCGTCACCCAGATCGGGCTCGACCATGCCCGCGAGCGATTCCCGTGCCTGTCCAGGTCCGCCTGGATGACCCGGACGTAGTAGTAGCTCTTCCCGCCGAACGCCATGTCGACGTACTCGAACTTCACCTGCTGCCCCCCGGGATGGATGGCGTGCAGCACGGCGCCGTCCCGGATGATGACGACCTCCTCGATGCGGTCCGTCCCCTGGACATCCACCGTGATCCGGGGTGGGCCCTCGATCGCGATCGCCTCACCCATGAAATGGCCATTGATCCGGACGTCGAGCACGATCGGGGCGTGGGAGACGGCGTAATTGCGGCGGTGGCGCATCCCCTCGAAAATCGCCTCGCGGGTCAATTCCCTCGCCAGTACCGCGGTCCTGGTGGCCGGCTGGCCGTCGTGGGTATCGGTGACGCCGACGAACCCGGTCATTCCCCCCCCGCCGAGGAATCGCTGCAGGGTCCGCTCGGAGAAGACCATGTAGGTGTTCCCATCATACTGCACGGTGTCCGCCCACATCTCGGAGTTCACGATGATCGAGGCGTTGGCGGGCTCGTACTCGAACTGATCCGAGCCTTCCTGCGATTCGAGGTGGTTGTTGTGGATCAGCCCGCCAACCATTCGGACCGCCCGGGCCAGCCGGTCGGGGCTGTTGGTGGCCAGGTCCCTGGAACTGAAGAGGTAGTCCACCCGCGTCGGGAAGTAGACGTTCTTGTGGTTGTAGCTCTTGGCCGGTCCCGCGAAGAGCGACTCCCCCGGCGTCCAGTACGTCGGCTGTGAGGTCCATTCATAGCCGGCGATGCCGACAAATCCGCCGTTGACGGTGTACTGGTCGGCCTTCTCGTTGGTCAGCCTCCACGTGTCCCTGGGCAGCCTCCAGGGAGCCGCGCTGCCGTGGTCATGGTCGGTCACGACCACGAAGTCGAGACGGGCGGTGTCCCGGGCGTATGTGAAGTAGTGATCCAGGGTGCCCTTGCCATCCGAGTGGGCAGTGTGGCCGTGGAGGTCACCCCAGTAGACCTGGTACGGACCGATGCGCGCCAGGGTGCGGTGCCGCCGGTCGGCGCGGTCCGGCGAGCCCGGCGGGCAATCCCGGGCCGCCTCGCCGCACGGCTCCACCGGGTTGCTGTCAGCGGCGAATGTGACCGGGGTCGAGCTGGCGGCGAGCAGCGGGCCCAGGAGCGCAATTCGTTTGAACAGCATTCGTTTTCCGGGGCTCACATGACCGCGAGGTCTCAGGCTCAAACCGGGGCCATCGTGGGTGAGCCGAGCGTGAGGGATGAATGTGATTGTCCTGATGGTGCGTTACTTCCAGCGCGTACCAGCTGGATCACCTGGCCGCCGCCCACTCGCCCGCCGTATTGCAGCGGTCTACCCCCGGACCTTGGCCCTGATCTGGTCGAGGAAGCCGTACTCCTCCGCCGAGACGCTGCTCGCCAGCCCGAGCCGGTGCCAGAGCCCCGCGCCCGATGCCTCCGCCACCTTCCTGCAGGCCTTGGCAAGCATGTCCACGCGCTCCAGCCGTTCCGATTCCGGCAGCACCCCGAACCCGGCCTTGATGACCTCGATGGCGGCGTCGAACAGCTCGTCCGGCGGACGGGTGGAGAGCCACTCGACCAGCTGGGCATGAGCCGGCGTACCCGTTTCCAGCCCACGCTGTGCCGCGAGACTCAGCACCGCCTGCCGCTCCTTCTCGGTCACCGTGCCCTCCGCCCAGGCGACCTGCACCAGGGGGGCGAGCAGGAACGCGGGGCCGGTGTCGAGTGTCACGCCCAGGTCGACCACCCGCTGGAGCAGCGCCGGGTCGTCGGTCTGGAGCTTCTTCGCCAGCGCCTCACCGATGGCCTCGAGCTTGTCCTTCCGGCGCAGCTTGTCGATCAGCTCGGCGTTCTGCTTGTTGGCCCAGTCTTCCTCGAACGCGCGCTCGCGCTTCTTGAAACTCTCATCCGGCATGACGTTCCCCGACGGTTGAAGATGGGACCCCCCGGCGCCACCGGGCGCGGGGTGCTGCCATGAACAACATAAGGTCGAACCCCTGAGATCTTCCCACCGACCACCATGAAATCCCGTTACTGCACCGCCGCGCCCCTACCGCGCGCCTGCCTTCACCGAATCCTGCCCGTTCAGTGTGCGCGCGACTCCCACCACGTCACCGATGTTGTAGAAATCCACCGCGATGACGTTGGGGACGTGCCGCCGCTCCTTCTGGCAGGCCCGGGCGCGCTGCAGCAGGAAGTCGTAGGCGTTGACGATCTCGGCGTTGGTCGGCCGCGGGGCGGGAGTGGTCTCGAGCCAGTGGTTGATCTGGAACAGCGAGCCGGCGGTGCCGCCGCGGTTCGGCTTGCAGCTGAAGTCTTCCGCCGTCTTGAAGCTGTACGGGGTCTCCTGGAAGGCGTCGAAGGCGGGGAGCAGCCAGGGCGCCCCTCCGCGTCCCGACTCGGTGAACACGATGAGCCGCTGATCGAGGTCTACCAGCTGGCGCAGCATCGGCCAGGGCCCGTTGGCCCTGCCGGTGTGGCCGAACCGGTCGAGACCCGCTTCGGTGAACAGGGAAGCGAGGTCCGCCGGCTCGATGTAGTCCTCCACCACCAGCATGACGACCTCGCCGGGGTTCGCCACCAGGAAGTCGTGGATCTCCTTCATCGTGGGAGCCACCGGATAGGCCCCCAGCTCGCAGAAGCCATGGCAGAAGTAGATCCCCGACGGTCCCTCCTCCCCGCCCACCAGCTGGTTCCGGATCCGCACCGCGGCGGCGGTGGCTTCTGGCCCCAGCGCCTGCTCGATCTTGTCCTGGCTCACCTGCTCGCGCTCGAAGTCGGTCTTGATCCGTCCGCCGGTCGGGACGCCGTAGTGCACGTCGATGGCCAGCATGCGGATGCCGTCGTCGAGCATGCGCCGGATGCCGTAGTTGTGGTGCGGGAAGAGCCATCCCTCCACCTCGGCATTGGACATGGCGTTGTGGGCGCCGGGGAAGACCACCTTGTCCACCGTGGCGTCGCACAGCGCCGCCGAGCCGTTGCACGCGACGACCGCCCCGGCCGATGCGACCGCCTTTTCCTCCGAGCGGAGCGCGAAGAAGGCGGTGCCGCCCAGCAG
>JAOUIC010000304.1 GCA_029884275.1 Gemmatimonadota bacterium
ATTCACTCCGACCCTGATGGCACGGCTGGATGGCGTCGTCAGCCACAGTTTCGCCAGCCTCGAGTTCACCAACTTCGCCCTGAACGCCGGCTTGAGCGTCATGATCGGCAGCAAGCGGCTGGTCGATTCCGACGGCGACCGGGTCTACGACCGCTATGACGACTGCCCCGGCACGCCGCTCGGCGCGCTGGTCGACAAGAACGGTTGCGCCACCGATCATGATGGCGACTCGATACCCGACGGGCTCGACCGCTGCCCGGGCACGGTGGCGGGCGCCTCGGTGGACGCGGTCGGATGCACCCGGGATTCCGATGGCGACGGCCACCTCGACGGCCTCGACCAGTGCCCCGACACCCCACCGGGCGCGCTGGTTGACGGACGTGGCTGCCCCGGCGACAGCGACGGTGATGGCGTGCTGGACGGCCTGGATCGGTGCCCGAATTCCACGCCTGGCTCCACCGTGGACGCCCTGGGGTGCCCGGAGGATGCCGACACCGACGGTGTCCCCGATGGCGTCGACCAGTGCCCGGAGACCCCCCAGGGCCAGCAGGTGGATGCCCTGGGGTGCCCGATGGCCGCCCCGGCGGAGTCTGTGGGAGCCAGGACCTGGGTGGTGCCCGGAACCGTCTGGCAGCTGCGCGGGTCCGATCTCGACCCCTCGGCCTATCCGGTACTCGACTCCGTCGCCACGGCGCTCAAGTCGGCACCCCAGCTCCAGGCCGAGATCAATGCCTTCGCGCATGACCGGCTGGTGCCAGCCGACAACACCCGGCTGTCCCAGCGGCGGGCCGAAGCGGTGCGCGCCTACCTGGTCTCACAAGGTGTGGCGGCGGCCCGCCTGACCGCGATCGGTCGCGGATCCCAGACCCTCCTGGTGTCGGATACGACCGAGGCGGCCCGGACCACCAACCGCCGGGTCGAGATTCGGGTCACCAAGTCCCCCTGATGCGCACAGGACTTGCTGAGTGTCGTCGGGGCGGCCGTCTCGGCCGCCCCTCGACTTCTCCGGCCCACGCGAAACGCACGGGAAACTGCATGCGGAACGCCCTGCTGCTGGCCCTGATGGCTCTCTCCGCACCTCTCGCGGCCCAGGCCGCGCGGGGCGGCGGGTGGGGCGATGAGCTGGCCCCCGTGGTCGTTCCGGAGCGCCTGATCGCCATCGGTCCCCGCCTGGGCGAGCCGGTCGAGTGGCCCGCGCCGCCCCTGCGCCGCCCTCCCTCGCCGGTTCGTGCCCTGTACGTGAATGCCTGGGCCTTCGGGGGCAGTCGGTTCAGGGAGCTGCTCAGCCTGGCCGATTCCACCGAGGTCAACAGTCTCGTCATCGACATCAAGGACGACACCGGGTATCTGACGTATCGGTCCGAGGTCCCGACCGCCGTCAGCATCGGCGCCAATGGTCAGCTCCGCGCGCGGGATGCGGCGGAGCGGCTGCGGCAGCTCCACCTGAAAGGGATCCACCCCATCGCCCGGATCGTGGTCGCGAAAGACCCGCTCCTGGCCGCGCGCAAGACCGCCTGGTCGGTCAAGGACCGCAACGGCGGGCTGTGGCACGACCGGCTCGACTTCGCCTGGGTGGACGCGTACAACGACTCGGTCTGGATCTATGCCGCCCAGCTCGCCGAGGAGGCCGTGCACATGGGCTTCGGCGAGATCCAGTTCGACTACGTCCGATTCCCCGACGAACCGCAGTCCCGGATGGCGACGGCGATCTTCGCCGCACGGCGGCCCGGCGAGAGCACGCGCGACGGCGTCAAGCGCGGCCTGTCGATTCTCAGGGATCGGGTGCGGCCGCTCGGAGTTCCCTACACGATTGACGTCTTCGGCATGACCACCAATGTGGAGGTCGACCTCGGGATCGGGCAGGTGTGGGAGGATCTCGTCACCGTGGCAGACGTGGTCCTGCCGATGGTCTACCCCAGCCATTACTACCACCCGATGTATGGCGTGAAGCGCCCCAACAGCGACCCCTACCGCATCGTGCGCGGCGCGCTGGAGGACGGGGTTCGGCGATCGAGCCGGATTGCCGGCCCGTCGGCCGAGATCCGTCCCTACCTGCAGGCGTTCACCCTGGGGGCCCCTCGCTACACTCCCGATCTGGTGCGGACCCAGATCCAGGCGGCACGGGACGCCGGCATCCACGGCTGGGTGCTCTGGAACCCGCGCTCGGTCTATGACCCGCGGATCTTCGCTCCCGGCAATCCAGCCGGTGCGGCGCAGCTCAGCGAGCGCGCCGGAGCACCCCGAACACCCGAACGCGAGGCGTCTCGCTAATCCCGGCCTCAGTCCAGGCGGCCCTCCGCTTCTTCGGGGCGGCGATCCTCGGCCCGCTCCATCCCGCTTCCGCAGTGGCGCAGACACCGGCGGCAGGTGTCATCGAAGTGCTGTCGGCCGGAACGCTTGCCGACGCCTCCCTGCGCGAGAGTTCGGGCGTGGCCCGAAGCCACCGGATTCCCGGTGTCTTCTTCTCCATCAATGATTCGGGCAATGACCCCGAGATCTTCGCGCTCGATTCCACCGGCGCGGCCCTCGGCCGCTGGCCCCTTCCGGCGCTGAATAACCGCGACTGGGAGGCGATAGCGAGCGGCCCCTGCCCGGCCGGCCGGTGCCTGTTCATCGGGGACCTGGGGGACAACCTCGAAACCCGGAAATACGTCACCATCTACCGCGTGACGGAGCCTGAAACGCTCGCCGCCTTCAGGGAGAAGTCGGCGGTCAAGGTCGCCGGAGTCGATTCCCTCCGGTTCCGATATCCAGGCGGGCCACGCGACGTCGAGGCGCTGTGGATCGATGCGGCGGGTACCCCGTACGTCGTGAGCAAGGGGCGGTCGGGCCCGATCACCCTCTACCGGGTGTCGCCCCACTTTGGGGCAAAGAAGGTACAATTGGCGGAGCGGGCGCAGGTGCTGCCGATCACCCCCCAGCCCGCGCTGGGACAGTGGGTGACAGACGCGGCGCTTTCGCCTGATGGGCACCGGGTGGCAATACGCACCTACACCATGCTCTACATCTTCGTGCGGTCACCAGATGGCAGGCTTGAACGCCCCACCCGCTGCGGCCTCGCCGGCCTCGAGCCCCAGGGAGAGGGGGTGGACTGGCTCGACGATGGGAGGCTTTTCCTGACCAGTGAAGCGAGCGCGGGGAAACCCGCCCCTGTCCATGTGGTCCGTTGTGACGCCGACTAGGCATCCGCTGCGCCGCCTGCTCAGGGCGCTGCTGCTCGCTGCCGGCCTCGGTATCCTGTTCTACCTGACCACCCGGCAGAAGCCGGTTCAGGCGCCGCAGTTCCAGGCCACCATGCTCGACGCAGGGGATGGCGTCCGGCTGCGCGCCCTCGAGGCCGGCCGCGGCGACACGACGCTGGTCTTCCTCCATGGATTCGGCGAATCGCTGCTCGCCTGGAGCGGGCTGCTGGGCCGCTTCACCGACCAGTACCGGGTTCTCGCGATCGATCTGCCGGGATTCGGCATGAGCGACCCGCTACCCGAATCAGCGGGGTACGACGCCTACCTCCGTGCGCTCGACGCGGTGATCAGGCGGGAGGCACCGGGCCCGGTCGTGGTCGTCGGTCATTCGATGGGCGGCGAACTGGCGGCAGGATTGGCGCTGA
>JAOUIC010000305.1 GCA_029884275.1 Gemmatimonadota bacterium
GGCGTGCGCCTGACGTGACGCCACTGCTCATCCGGGTGCGGTCGACCTCGTCCCGGATGGCCCCACGCCGGCGCGCGGGAACCGCCGGGCTCCGCCACCTTGGGGCGGCCTCGCCACATGCCGCGCATCGCGGTGTATGGGACGCCTGCGCGCGCCTTGCGGGGACCAACCCGGTCCAAGGTCGACCGCATCAAGGTGGTTACAGAAGTGACGGGCTCACGAATGGCGCCCAGATGCACATGAACGGGACTACGGGAGCACTGACATGACTACCCCTGCCACACCGGCCGCGCACTGCGGCTGCGGCGCCCAGCCCGACGGCCGCCGCGCCGTCCTGGTGGACCCGGACATCAAGCACGGTGTGCTCACCCGGCTCCGGCGCATCGAGGGCCAGGTGCGCGGCCTGCAGAAGATGGTCGAGGATGAGCGGTACTGCGCCGACGTCATCAACCAGATCACATCGGTCCAGGAGGCGCTCCGAGGCGCCTCACGCGAGCTGCTCAGGAACCACCTCAAGCACTGCGCCTCCACCGCCATCCGGGGCGGCGACCCGGAGGCGATGGAGGCGATGTACCGCGAACTGCTCGACCTGATGACCCGCTCCCCCCGGGGGTAGGGGCTATCTCCTGGCCTCCTCGGCACGGCGGTCGCGGAACGCGAGTGCCGAGCGGTATTCGGTGAGCAGGCGCTGCATCATGGCATCGCGGCGGCCGTAGAGCCGCTTGAGCGGACGAGGCGAGTGGCGGGCCAGGGCGTAGGCGGTCAAGAGCGGCAGGGCCACCGAGTTGTCCATGTAGACCACCACCGTCCCAGGCAGCTGGTCGGGGTCGATCTTCCCCCAGCTCACCGCTTCGTTCGGCGTGGCGCCGGAGAGCCCGCCGGTGTCGGGGCGCGCGTCGGTCATCTGCAGGAAGTAGTCGTGTCCCTTCTCATCGATGCCGAGCACCTCCTGGATCTGCGGCTCGGTCTGGAGCAGGAAGTTCTTGGGGCTTCCGCCGCCCACGATGAACGCCGCGCTCTTCCCGCCGGTGCGCTTCGCCTCGAGCACGATGGCGGCGGTCTCGTTCACATCGGCGCTCACGTCGAACCGCAGCTTGCTGCCCGCCAGGGCCTGCTCCGCCACGTTCATCCCGATCGAACTGTCCCCCGGCGAGCTGGTGTAGATCGGCACTTCCAGCTCGTGGGCCATCGAAAGCACCGACCGCCGGGTCAGCCCCAGCGCCTTCTCCCTCTCCGTCAGGTATCCGCCCAGCAGGTAGTGGTACTCGGCGGTGCTCATCGCGCGCTGGAACTCCGGCCGAGCGGAGACCTCGCGGACGAACGCGTCAGTTGAGAGCAGCACGGAGTAGTCGAAGAAGATGTCGTAGATCCGCACCACCCCCTGCTCCCTGAGCTCCACGTCGTCGGCGGTGTGGCTTCCCTGGTGGAGGGACAGGCCGAGGGCGAAGTGGGCATCGTGGTAGAGATTGGCGCCGGTCGAGATGATCCAGTCCACGAACCCGGCCTCCATCAGCGGGATCAGCGAGCTCATGCCGAGACCCGCCGGGGTGAGCGCGCCGGTGATGCTCATCGCCACGGTGCTCTCCGGGGAGAGCATCCGTTGGGTGAACAGCACGCAGCCCTCGCGCAACCGGCCGGCGTTGAAGGCCAGGAACGCATCGTCCACCAGCTCGGCGACGGTCTCCCTGCCGGTGATCGCCTTGGGGTTGATCCGGCGGCCACGGAGGTAGTTGGCGCTGGGTCGGGTCATGGGACCTCTGACGAAGAAAGGTGCCGGGGTTCAGCGATCCGCGCCGCCCGAGCCGGGGCGCGCGCCGACGTTGCTGGCGCCGTTGGCCCGGGCCTCCTCGATGATCCGCAGCACCTCCCTGGGATCATCGGTGACGTGAAACAGGTGCAGATCGCTCGCATCGATCTTGTTGCTCGCCACCAGCGTCTCACGCATCCAGTCCACCATCCGGCCCCAGAAGGCGCTTCCCACCAGCACCACCGGAAATCCCATCACCTTGCCGGTCTGGATCAGGGTGAGCGCCTCGAACAGTTCATCCAGGGTGCCGTACCCGCCGGGAAAGACCACGAAACCCATCGAGTACTTCACGAACATCGTCTTGCGGACGAAGAAGAACCGGAAGAACATGCTGCGGCGCACGTAGGGGTTCGTCCCCTGCTCATGTGGCAGCTCGATGTTGCAGCCGATCGAAACCCCTTCCCCCTCCACCGCCCCGCGATTAGCCGCCTCCATGATCCCGGGCCCGCCGCCGGTGATGATCGGATAACCCGCCTCCGCCAGCAGCCGCGCGGTGTCGACCGCAAGCTGGTAGTAGGGATCGTCAGGCAGGGTCCGCGCCGACCCGAAGATGGCGACAGCATTCTGCACGTCGCCCAGCTTCTCGAACCCTTCCACGAACTCGGCGGTGATCCGGAGGACTCTCCAGGGATCGGTCTTGCGGAGCGCGTCGGGGCGCTCGCCAGGCGGGGCGGCGTGGGCCAGCAGCTGCTCGTCGGCCGTCAGCCCCGATGGGCGGTCGCGGTGCTTGAGTGGGGTGTCGGTCAACCCGGTTCTCCTTCCAGGGAGCAGTCGGCCAGTTGGCCCGGAGCGGAGAGAATATACCGCCGCCCTCCGCGACCCGCCGCCGTGGAGTATCTTACCAGCCATGATCGGCGCCTCGCCCTGGCCACGCCTCCTTGCCGCGCTCGTCGGCCGCGCGCTGATCAACCCCTTCGTGGCGCGGGACCTCCTGTCGATGAGCTGGGCCTTCCGCCGCCGCGACTGGTGGCGAACCCGGCCCTTCCTCCCCCTGCCGGACCCGACCTATCTGGAGTGGCGCCTGCACACCGCCTACGGCGACGAGCGCGAGGTTCCCCCGGTAGAGGATGTGCTGCGGTTCGCCCGCTGGCGGCGGAGAATCCTCCGGGACTAGGTGGGCCCCCCGTTGCAGGCTGGCCGGTTCGGGCGCCCGCTGGCGGGGTGGAGGGTCCGGCAGCGCGCAGACGTCCATGATCAGCCCGAGCACGGCTCGAGCGGGTACGTGACGGCGCTCTGCCTGCGCCGGCACTCCGACGCGCTGCGGAAGGACCCCCACCCCGAACGCCGCCAGCCTGCACCACCGGGGAGGGGCGAGACCTCGGCGGCGGGTCGGGTCGAAGGTCCTCTGCGGCGCGTCCACCTGCCGGCACAGTGCCCGGACCGGGATCAGTGGCGGAATTCCGATTCCAGGGAAGGCACGGACGATTTCGCGCCGTCGGACCTATCGACCCGCCCCGCCGCACGAGACTAATTGCAGCCTGAAGTGGATGCCTAAGAAGTTGTAATTACTACTACATAATGACATGAACGCACCAAGCCGACTGAACTACCCAACACACGGCAACCCAGCGCCAACCGCCTGGCAGGTCAAGGCGAGGGCCGACGAACTCGGGTTCATCGCCTGCGGGATCACGAACCTGGATCCCATTCCGCACGGCGACCACCTCGATCGATGGCTTAAGTCTGCCTACGCCGGCAACATGCGCTATATCCACCGCCAGGCCAGGAAGCGCAAGAACCCCCAACTGGCCGACAGGCAAGCGAACTGTGCAATTGTTGTTCTCGATA
>JAOUIC010000306.1 GCA_029884275.1 Gemmatimonadota bacterium
CTGCTGTATCGAACCGCCCGGCGCGATACAGCAGGTCGCCCAGGTTCTTGGAGGCCTGCGCCAGCGTGATATCCTCGGCCAGCGCGGTGCGCAGCATCATCTCCGCGTTGGCGAGGTCCCCGCCGAGTTCCAGCAGGACCGCAAGGTTGTTCCGGAGAACCGCGCTGCCGCTGTGCGCCGCGATGCCCTCCTCGGCCACCGTCAGGGCGCCCTCGATGTCGCCATCGCAGGCCAGCGCCAGGGTCATGCCCCAGTACCAGGTCGCCGGCCTGGGCCGATCACCGAGCAGCTCCCCGGCCCGCTGCAGTCGCCCGAGCGCCACTTCGGCGGCGTTCCGCTTGAGCGCGGCGAGCGCCCATCCGATCTGGACCCGGGCGTCGTCGCGCGCACGGGAGGCCGCCTCGGCGTAGGCCGATTCTGCCTCGTCCAGCCGACCGAGTTGCTCCGCGGCGAAGGCGCGGTTGTGAAGCGACGCCGCCGGTGCCACACCCTGTGCGGCCGACTGGGTGAAGGACTCGCGCGCCACGTCCCACCGGGCCTGCTTGAGGGCGATGAGCCCGAGAAAGAAGTGTGCCCGCCCGTCGTCCGGCCGGAGATCCGCCACCCGCCGGAATTCCCGCTGGGCCTCGTCCAGCATGCCGGTCTTGTAGAAGGCGATGCCCAGGTTCTGGTGTTCCGACACCCGCGAATCGGCCGCCCGGGGGGTCTCCCCCCGGGCCGACGTTCCGACACGGCGGGCGTAGCCCGCCGTGATCAGGCCATACAGCGCATGGGCGACGTCGAATTCGACCAGCGAAACGGTATCCATGATCTGCCGCACATCGCGCGCGCCGTCGATCAGCGGGAGAATGGCGCGCTGCTGGTCGGAGAGCTCGACCTCAGCACCGGGGATGCGGTCGGGGTCGATGGCGAAGATCAGGTCATAGGTCGGAATCTTCTTCTCGATCTGGCTTAGCTCGTCGACCCGCCGGGCCCCCTCGAGCAGCAGCGCCTCGGGGTTGACCGAGACGGTGAAGACGTGCGGGTCGGGCCGCACACCGGCCTCGAAGTTGAAGGTCCCCTGCGACCAGGTGAACAGGTGAAAGACGGCCTCATCGATCTGCTGCGCCAGCAGTCGCTCGAGCTTGTCCTGCTGCACGTACCCCAGCCCGACCAGGATGTCCCCGATGCGGCGCTCCCGCTGGACCTCCTGCAGCCGGATCGCCTCGTCGAGCTGCTCGCTGGTGACCAGCTGGTTGCGCCGGAGGAGATCGCCGATCCGGTCCCGCCGGTTCACGATGGAGGCGTAGCAGATCCTGCCGTCGGCGAAATAGATGTAGCCGAAGTTCTGGCGGTCGGCGACGGCGAGACAGCCGGTCTTTCGGCCGAGCGCCAGCAGCTGCAGCACGTCGGGGAGCGACGCCTCCTTGAGACTGCCCTTGATTGCCATCAGCGGAAATCCTCGATGAGGCGATCGGCCACGTCAGGCCAGTCCCACACGACCTTCTCACGGCTCCGGAGCCCGCCGGTGGGGGACAGCAGCCCGCTGGTCCGATTCTGGCTCGTGCGGCGCGCCGGGGCGGCGGGATTGCCTTCGAGCAGTTCGCGCCCGAGCCCCACCGTCGGGCGCTGGTCCATGGCCTCCGCCGCGGCGATCACCCGCTGCACCAGCCCCTGCAGGGCCCGCACCGTCTCGACCGGCCGGCCGGCGAGATAGGCGGACAACTCCGGATCGGGAGCGCCGAGCTTCTCCAGCAGCATGCGGTCCACGATGGCCTGGCGGACCTCGCGATCCGGGGCGGGCAGTTCCACCACCAGACCGGCCTCGAGCCGGGTCCGGAGCCGGGGCTCGACGTCCGCCAGCTCCCGGGGGGGCACGGAGGAGGTGAAGATCATCTGGCGGCCCGATTCGGCGAGCTGGTTGTACAGCCAGAACAGCTCCTCCTGGGTCCTCTCCTTGCCACCCAGCAGGTGAACGTCATCCAGCAGCAGCGCGGTGACCCGCCGGTAGCGCGCGCGCCACCGGGTGACCCGGTCCTGGTCGATGGCCTTGATCAGCTCGTCGACGAAGTCGGGAGCCCGGAGGCAGGCGACGATCGCCCCCGTTTGGCCGGCCAGCACATTGCCGATGCCGTGCAGCAGATGGGTCTTCCCGACCCCCGACCCCCCGATGATGACCAGCGGGTTGTACTGCGAGCCCGGCTGTACCAGGATCGCGCGTGCGGCATGCAGTGCCATCCGGTTGCCGGCCGATTCAGCGAACCCGGAGAGCTGCCAGATCGGTGCGGGTCCCGGCGGCGGGCTGAGACCCTCCCGTACTCTGGCCACCTCGGTTTTCACCTCCTCGATCCGATCGGGATCGCGGAACAGCGGAGTCCCGGCGACCTGGGCATCGAGGTCCTGGGCCTCGGCCTCGAGCAGGCGGAGCTGCTCCACATCATCCTCGTAGTCGCGCAGAATCGCGTCGGGATCGACCGGCGCGTCCGCGTCGAGCAGCCGCTCGAGCCGGGCGGTGCGGTACCCTTCGCCCTGCCAGCGGAGGATCGCCTCCGCCACCCGGCCCCGCCACGCCTCGACCTGCCGGGCGACGGCGGAGGAGATTTCGGTCAGGAAGGAACCGAATTCGTCGCCGGTGGGTGCCGGGGTCAGGGCAGCAGGAGTCGCCGGGACGGCGCCCGCGAGACCGCCGCCGGGAGCAGCGTCCGGTGCCGGGGCGGGCGCGGGAGGAGCGTCAGCGGCCGGCCGTAAGGCGGCCGACATGGTCTTACCCAGCAGCACCCGGGCCTCGGCGGATGAGAGCGGCGCCGGGCTCACCGCCTGATAGGCGATCAGCCGGTTGAAGGCCCCGATGAGCTCACGAATGCTGCCGATGCCCATCGCGGCCACGGTCTCGATCACGCTCGAATCGAACGGGCACTTCCGCTCCTCCGCCTGCCGGTACAGAATCGCGACGCGGGTCTCGTAGTCCGGCGCTGCGATGTCGATCACCAGACCGCCGGCGAAGCGCTGGATCAGCCGCTCGTCGAGCGCCTCGATCTCGTTCGGCGGACGGTCGCTGGAGAGCACGATCTGCCGGCCAGAGCCGAGCATGGTGCTGGTGAGCCGGAGCAGCTCGGCCTGCATCTCGCGCCGGTGGGTGAGGAACTGCACGTCGTCCACCAGCAGGAGCCCCACGTCGGCGTACCGCCTGCGGTAGGCCTCGCCCTGCCCCTCGGCGATCGCCGCGTGGAATGACTCGATGAACTCGTCGAGGGTGATGTACTCCACCGCCAGCTGGGGGTTCACTCCCAGCGCGTGGTGGCCGATCGCCATCAGCAGGTGGGTCTTGCCGAGCCCGGAGCCGGCGTAGATGAAGAGGGGGTTGTAGACCGCGCCAGGCGACTCCGCCACCGCCTTGGCGGCGGTGACCGCCAGGCGGTTCGCCGAGCCGACCACGTAGGCGTCGAAGCGGTGCCGCGGGTTCAGCTTGGGCATCAGCTCGCCCCGGGCCCCGCCGCCGCCAGCCGCTTGAGGACCAGTTCGGAAATCCCCTTCAGGGTCTCGAACACGCCGGCGCCCCGGAGCGCGTCGCCGCTGA
>JAOUIC010000307.1 GCA_029884275.1 Gemmatimonadota bacterium
GCGCGGTTCGGTGGGCGCGGAGGAGGGGGAGGTGGGGGAGGAGGGGGAGGTAGCCTCGGCAGCGCGACCACCGCAGGCAACCCGAACGTAGCGGAGTGGGCGCGCAGCACCTTCGAGCGGCGGCACCAGTTCCTGCTGACCTTCACCTACCCGTTCGGGCGCTCGCTCGAGATCACGTCCATCGGACGGGTCAGCTCAGGCACGCCGTACACGCCCTTGGTCGGATCGGACATCAACGGCGACGGTACCCGGAACGATCGTGCCTATCTCTTCGCCCCCGGCAGTGGCGCGGAAGGGGATGCCATCGCCCGCCTGCTGGCGGGAGCGTCGGGGGGAGTGCGTTCGTGCCTCACCGACCGCATCGGCCAGATTCCCGCACGCAATGCCTGCACCGGCCCGTGGCAGGGCTCGCTCGACTTCCAGATCAACTGGCGTCCCACGTTCCTCGGCCTCAATGGTCGACTGGCCCTGTCCGTGGTGACGGTGAACTTCCTCCGGGCCGTGGACGAGCTGTTCCATGGCACCGCGGGGGCCAAGGGCTGGGGACTGAATGCGCGACCGGATCCCACCCTGCTCTACGTGACGGGGTTCAACCCGATCACGCAGGAGTACGCCTATCAGGTGAACGATCGGTTCGGGGCCACCGCCGGATCGGCCACGGCCTTCCGGCCACCGTTCCAGATCGGCTTTCAGGCCCGCTTCACGCTCGGGCCGGATCGCCGCCGGGCAGCGCTCGACGCCATGCGGGGTCGCGGTGGTGGCGGATTCGGTGGGGGGATCGGTGGCGGCCGAGGTGGCGCTGGTCCGGGTGTCGGCGGGTTCGGGCTCCGGGGCGGTGACCAAGGCAATCTCCTGGCACGGCTCGACAGCCTGCTGCCCAACCCCGCCACGCTGGTGCTGGCCCATCGTGATACGCTTGACCTCACCCCCGAGCAGGCCACCCGGATCGAAGCGGTGCGGGAGGCGTTCGACGACCGACAGGCCGATCGCGGGGAACGACTGATGCGGCTGATCGCCGAGCAGGGCGACAACCCGAACGCGGGGCAGCTATTGCCGCTCGTGCAGCCGATTCTCCAGGAAGCCCGCGCCGACATTGCCGCCGTACACTCCGAGGTGCGGGGGATCCTCACCGCTGCCCAATGGGAGCGCCTCCCCGACGACGTGCGGAATCTCCCGCGCCTCCAACGGCGACCGGGACCGCAGGACCGAAACCGGTAGGCTCCGCACGCACACAGGCAGGAAACCTCCGGACACCATTGGCGTACATTCTCCTGGCGGTCCCTCCCTCACGCACCACAGGAGCAACATCGTGTCCTCGACGTTGTTCGTCATGACGGCGTCACCGGCTCCACGCTACGTACGCCACCTGTGAAGATCGGGTCCTTCTGGCGACGTTTCGCCAAGGTCTGGCGGCCGTTTCGGGTCCCGCGCCGGAATCCATTCATCCTGAGAGTCTACGCATGCGCACACCCCTGATGCTCCGATACCCTGCCCTCGCACCCGTGCTGGCCGCCATCGCTTGTGCGCCGGCGTCCACCCCGACGACCCAGGCGCCTGCCCCGGTCGCCCGCGTGGACACCGTGCGCGTGGTGGACACGGTCGCCGCGCGACCCACCGTGCCGGACACGGCCCTGCAGGCGGGCCGGTTCGACAACGGCAAGATGTGGACGTTCGAGTATCCGCCGCTCGCCTACTTCCGCGAGGCCTACGGGTTCGCACCGGATTCGGCCTGGTTCCGATCGGCACGGCTGGGCGCCCTCCGGCTCCCGAACTGCACCGCGTCGTTCGTCTCGGCGACCGGACTCGTGCTGACGAACCACCACTGCGCCCGGGAGAGCGTGGTGGCGGTCACGCGGCCGGGCGAGACACCGCTCGACACCGGGTTCTACGCGGCCACGCTGGCCGACGAGCGGCGGGTGCCGGATCTCTACATCGACCAACTGATCGCCATCGAGGACATCAGCGCGGCGCTCGACACCGTCGCCGCCGAGGCGCGCGACGCGGCGACCGAGGCGGTGACCGCGGCCTTGGTCACCCGGTTTGGTGGGGACTCGGCCGGGATCGTGGTCGAGACCGTTCCCCTCTGGAACGGAGCGAAGACCTCCGCCTACGTGTTCCGTCGCTTCTCCGACATCCGCCTCGTCATGGCCCCGGAGCTGCAGCTTGGCTTCTTCGGGGGCGATCCCGACAACTTCACGTACCCGCGTTACGCCCTCGACATGTCGTTCCTCCGTGTGTACGAAGACGGCGAGCCCTATCGGCCGGAGGTCTACTTCCGGTGGTCAGGGGCCGGGGTGCAGGATGGCGAGCCCGTGTTCGTCATCGGCAATCCCGGGTCGACGAGCCGACTCCAGACGGTGGCCCAGCTCGAGTACCGGCGTGACGTCGGGGACAAGGCCATTCTCGACTTCTTCGACAGCCACATTGGCGCGATGGAGGCCTACCGCGCCGAGTTCCCGGTGCAAGCGGAGTCGATCGACATCCGGAACAAGATCTTCGGGCTGTCCAACTCGCAGAAGGCGTACGGCGGGATCCTGCGCGGCCTGCAGGACCCGGTCATCATGGCACGCCGCCAGGATGCCGACGACCGCTTCAAGGCGGCGATCGCGCGCGACCCCGCGCTCCAGTCGCAGTACGGCTCCCTGTTCGACCGCATCGCCCAGGTGCAACAGCAGAAGACGCGGTATGCCGCCGACGTGCGCGCCTTCGCCGGTCTCGGAGCGCCGGACTGGACCCCGGCGGTGCTCCTGCGTGGGATATGGGCATTCCAGCACCAGAATGCGCGCCGCGGAGGAGCCCCCGCCGGCGCGCTCAGCGGCCTGGAACAGCGGCTCGCGGGCGTGGGGCAACAGCCCATCGGCCTGCAGGAGCGTCTGCTTGCCGCCCGGCTCGGTGACATCCAACGTGCCTATGGCGACACCAGCGCGTTCGTCCGGCAGCTGCTTGGTGGGGCAACGCCCGCCGAGCGGGCACGCACGATCGTGACGCAGTCGGTCCTCGCGGACTCAGCACAGGCGGTTGCCGCACTCAGCAGCGGGACCGTCGCGGACACCGATCCCGGTGTCGTCCTCGCCTCGACGGTGATGGCCCGCTACTTCGCCTATCAGCAGGGATCCAGTCCACTGGACGACGACGAAACCGCCCTGGCATCCGAGATCGGGCGCGCGCACTTCGCGGTCTACGGCGCAACCATGCCACCGGATGCCACGTTCTCGCTCCGCATCGCCGACGGCGTCGTGCGGGGCTACGAGTACAACGGTACACGAGCGCCGGTGTTCACCACCTTCTTCGGGCTGTACGACCGGCACCGCTCGTTCGCGGGACTGCCGGACTGGCAACTCCCAGCCCGCTGGCTGAAGCCGACCGCCGAATTCGACCTCGGGACACCGCTCAACTTCGTGGCGACCGCGGACATCATTGGCGGCAACTCGGGGTCCCCCGTCCTGAACCAGAAGCTCGAGCTGGTGGGAGTGGCGTTCGACGGCAACATCGAGAGCTTGCCCGGCGACTTCATCTACCTTCCGGAAAAGAACCGGATGGTCG
>JAOUIC010000308.1 GCA_029884275.1 Gemmatimonadota bacterium
CCTCGGATGCCTCGGTGATCCTGGCGCACACCAGGTCGGTGGTCTATCTGGATGACGGCGAGATGGTCGTGCTGGGGCGCGACGGGTACCATGTCCGCGATCTCGAGGCGACCCGCATCGAGAAGGCGGTGAGCCAGATCGACTGGGATCTCTCCACGGTCGAGCGCGGCGGGTACGATCACTTCATGCTCAAGGAGATCTTCGAACAGCCCGACACGGTCCGCAACACCATGCGGGGCCACCTGCTCGAGGAAGAGGGGACGGCCCGCGTCGCGGGCCTCAACCTGACCGACGAGGACATCCTCAAGATCCGCCGTATCATCATCACAGCCTGCGGGACCTCATGGCATTCGGGGCTGATCGGCGAGTACATGCTGGAGGAGCTGGCCCGCATCCCGGTCGAAGTGGAGTACGCCTCCGAGTTCCGCTACCGGAACCCCGTGGTGGACGAGCACACCCTGGTCATCGGCATCTCGCAGTCGGGTGAGACCGCCGACACCCTGGCGGCGATCCGCGAGGCCAAGCGCCGCGGGGCCAGGACGGTGGGCCTCGTCAACGTGGTCGGTTCGACCATCGCCCGCGAGGTGGATGGCGGGATCTACCTGCACGCCGGCCCCGAGGTGGGCGTCGCCAGCACCAAGGCGTTCACCAGCCAGGTGGTCGCGCTCGCGCTGGTCGCGCTGCGCTTCGCGCGGCTCCGGAACCTGAGCATCCTGCAGGGCCGCCAGTTCATCCAGGCCCTCAAGGCGCTGCCGGAGCAGATCCAGCAGATCCTCGACCGGGCGCACGACGTCGAGGTGCTGGCGGACCGGTTCTGGCGCACCAACAACGCGCTCTACCTGGGTCGCGGGGTCAACTTCCCGGTGGCGCTGGAGGGGGCGCTCAAGCTCAAGGAAATCTCCTACATCCACGCCGAGGGATACCCGGCGGCGGAGATGAAGCACGGGCCCATCGCGCTGATCGACGAGAACATGCCGGTGGTGTTCATCGCGCCGAGAGACGCGGTCCATGGCAAGATCGTCAGCAACATGGAAGAGGTGCGCGCCCGCGGCGGGCAGGTCATCGCGATCAAGAACGACGACGATGACCAGATCAGGCGGCTGGCCACCGCCACCTTTACCATTCCCGAGACCCACGACCTGCTGACGCCGATCCTCACGATCATCCCGCTGCAGCTGTTCAGCTATTACGTGGCCCTCCGCCGGGGCTGCAATGTGGACCAGCCCAGGAACCTGGCCAAGAGCGTGACGGTGGAGTAGGGGGCGGCTACCGCCGAACTGCCGCCCGCAGGAACGTCCCCTTGGTCCCGTTCTGGCATACGCCACCCGGCTGCGTGACCGACTGCAGCACCGTGTTCCCCGTGGCCCAGTCCCGGTACTCGATGGTGCACGGCCCAGCCGGCTCGGTCCGGGTCTGCACCAGGAACTGGGTACCGTCATCGCTCACCGCGGCGGTGTAGAGCTCCCGGCTCGGCAGGGTCAGGAAGGACGGCGACATGCCGCCCGTGGCCCTCGACATTTTACTGAGCGTCGTCGCCAGGACGTTTCCCGATGGGTCGAAGGTGCTGACCCCCACCAGCAGGCTGTCCCGCCCCGGGTGCCAGGCCACCACGGCGCCGAAGTCTGGCGTGGCCGGAGTCACGGTGGCGAGCGTCTGGCCTGGTCCTGCCCCGGGGGGAGTCTCGAGGTGGATCTCGAAGGAGGCGCTGGTCGGCCCGGGGTAGATGACCGCCGCGGAGTCACCGTCGTGAGACCGGCCGAACTCGGAGCGGAAGGCGGCAGAGTTGCTCGGGTAGCTGGTCGAATTCGTGGAGGCGGCCCAGCCCTGGCCGGCGGTGTACGTGAACAGTTCGGTGCAGGTCTGCCAAATCGCGTTGCAGCGGGAGAGGATCCGGCCGCCGTGTTCTACGGCCACGCGCTCCGACGACGTGAGCGCGACCAAGGGTGCAAGCCCCTCCGGGGTCCCGAGCCGGTCGATATGTACCTGAATGCCGTCGTACCAGACCCGGTTGCCGCAGAGAGGCAGGCCGGAGCGCTCACGGGCGAGCAGGGAGAGGGAGCCGTAGGCGTCGATGCGGCGCACCGGTGCCTGGCTGTTGCGAAGCGCGACGCCAGCCCCGCGGACGATGTAGTCCCGCACTTCCGCGCCAGTCAGCGACTGGTCGAAGGCCATCAGCTGCGCGGCGAGTCCGGCCACGAAGGGTGCGGCGTACGAGGTTCCAGTGAAGAGGCGGGTGCCTGTCTCGAAGCCGGGCTCTGTCTCAGCGGGCAGGCCGAGCGAGAGGACGGAATCGGCTGGCGCTGCCACATCGGTTCCGCCAGTCCATACGTCGCTGCCGGTCCCGGCTCCCGTCCCGGCCCAGAGGCTATCGCCGGCGCTTCCCGCGACGACGAGAATCTGGGCACCTAAGGTGGGCAGCAACTCGGCGATTGCTTCATCCAGGTCGGACACACGCGCCCGATCGTGTTGGGGGAGCAGAGTCGGGTCCGCAATCTGAGACGCCGACGCCTGCAGCCCCGTCTCACCGATAGCGTAGACGAAGAGGTTCCGCTGATCCGCAAGGTAAGAAGCAAGCTCCCGCTTGAGGTTCGCGAGTGTTTGTTGGTTGTTCGCTGACCGGGCGAATGTGACCGACGTCGTGAAAATCCGCACAGCCGCGCCCGACGCGTGGAGGAGTGCGTCCTCAAAGCGGCGGTAGGGCGCATTGTAGGTCGAGGTTCCCTGGCCGTATGGATAGAGCGTCACCTGGGCACCCCACTCCATTCCAGCGACACCCTGTTGATTGTCTCCCACCGCAGCGACGATTCCCGTGATTCCCGTTCCATGTGCCCGGATCTGAGCGAACTGACTCAGATACGAGTTCGTCTGCAGGACCGATCCAGCAGGAGGCGGAAAGGTTGTTACCCGAGCTTGGTCAAAGTCGGGGTGACCCTGGTCGAAGGTGTAGTCGAGAACGCCCCAATGTGGCCGAGTGGTGGCGGAGAGGCCTTGTCCGGACTCACACCCCCATGCGAGCGGTAAACGAATGAGCTGTCGGGCGGAGGTTCCGATGGTGGGAGCGGCTCCGCGCCAGTCGCTCTTCCGGGAGTATAGCCCGTCATCCGGATACACTCCCCTTGGTATCAGATGAGCCCGGAGTGGAATCCGGAGAACGAAGGTCACACCCGGTTCACCCTCGATCATCGAGAGAATGGAATCCAGCGCCCCGAACGTCGGGCCCGGGTCCGGGATCTGGATATCGTATCGGGTCGCGCGGTAGCTCGATCCGCCGATGACGACCCCTTGATACCGGCGCAGGAAGTCGTTGATCGTGATGCCGCTCACCGAATCGTGAAACTCAACCGTGACGATGTCGCGGTAGTAGACGTACATCGTGTCGAGTGGATCGGTGACGACGAGCGGAGTGACAGGCCAGTTTGGGATGGCCGGCACTGCCGGCCGGCTGGTATCCGCCGTCACCGCCAGGATGAGCCGCGGCGGGCCGGTCGCCACCGCCCGCGACAGCACCAGCGCCTGGCCGT
>JAOUIC010000008.1 GCA_029884275.1 Gemmatimonadota bacterium
CCGGCCGCTTCGTTCCAGGGCGCGGGAGTGCCTTCGTCGCCGCTCTTGCCCCCCTCAGCGCCGCCGCCTTGCGGATGTAGCCGACGAGGATCCGTTTCGGCGGGAGATCGGCGCGCGCGCCGATCCTGCCGAAGTTCCCCATCGCCTCGTCGCTCCGGTCGTGCCGGGCGGCGACCAGGGATCTTCCCCTCCAGATGCCGAACGCCACGTGCCGGCGGAATGCCGCCATGTGACAGAGAATGCCGTTGTGCACGAAGAAGGGCATGCCCCACTTGATGGTCTCCTCGACCTGGGGGCACCCTGCGTGGACCACGGCGCGGAGGTGACGGAGAATCGGCCGGGCGAATGGCGCCGAGCGGCTGATGTACGCGTCGAGACGCGGGTCGCGTGTTCCCATGACTATTCCCAGCACCCGCCGTCGACCCGGACGATCCTCGTGTCCCAGCTCCCGGACGGTCTCGTCAGGGTCGCCTCGATCCGATCAATCATCGGGCAGCCGGGGTGCATCCTCGGGCGGTACATCCGGAGCCGGACGGTGTCGCCGTCGGTCGTGGCGACGGGCATCACGGCCCACCCCAGCCAGGCCCGGAGCGCGGCGGGGTCGCGAATCGCCGCCTCGCTGGCCCACACCGTCGGCTGCCGCTCCATCCCCGGCTCCCCCGCCGAACCCCAGCGGCCGGAGTAGAGCCGGCGGGCCAATGCCGGGGTGTCTGCGGCCGAATCGCCTGACACAGCGGAGAGGGCCACGCCCTCCTTCGAGAGGATCGAGTCGCCGTGCGGCAGCGGGGAAGAGCCATCGGCCTCACCGAGCGCCTGGTGAATCAGCTGGGCCAGATCGTCGCGCGGCGCCGGGTCGAACAGCGAGGCGTACCTGGAGACCACGGCGCCGCCGGTGATGACCAGCCCGACGGTGAGCAGTGCTGACGCGTAGATGCGTTCACGGCTCATCATGCGATCCTCCGCGTGGTGCCGGACCGCCGCCGCCGCTACCGCAGGGCCCCGCGGGCCTGCAGCAGCTTCACGACGTCGTCCGCCGGCAGCGCCTCCACCGTTCCGTCTCGGCTCTTGACGGTGGTGGCGGCGAACAGCGAGTTGTAGATCGCCTCTTCGGTCGCTTCCACCACCGCCTGAAAGAGGGGAGTCATGGCGTCGTTGCCGATTGCGGTCGTCGCGAGCCGTGTCGCGCCCTGTGGCCGGCGGACCGAGGGGTGGGTCGAGAAGGCGATGACATAGTCCCCCGACCCGTTGCTGGCCACCGACCCGGTCCGGGCGAGTCCCATGATGGCGCGGCTTGCCAGCCGCTCGAGGTTGCGCTGTTCGAGCGGGGCGTCGGTCGCGACCACGATCATGATCGAGCCGCGCGGTCCCTGCGGGTCAGGGGTCGGCGAGACTCCCGTCCGGCCGAGCAGCCGGCCGACCGGGACGCCGAGGATCATCAGGTCGCCGCCAAAGTTGGTCTGGACCAGCACGCCGACGGTCCAGCTGCTGTCGGCGGCACGGGCGACCCGGGAGGCGGTGCCGATGCCGCCCTTCCAGCCGAAGGCGATGGTGCCGGTGCCGGCGCCGACGCTTCCTTCGGTCACCGGCCCGCCGGCCGCACCGGTGAGTGCCGCGACGACCTGGCGCGCACTGATGGGACGGGAGCGGATGGCGTTCAGGATGTAGCCGTCGTTGGTCTCGCCCACCACCGGGTTGAGGGAGCGGACCTGCTCCATGCCGGGCCGGGCGAGGAGGTGCGCGGCCATCGCGTCCGCGGCGCGCCAGACACAGAGGGTGCAGGTGAGCAGGATCGGTGTTTCCAGCTCACCCAGCTCGGCCACCTGCGTCACGCCGATCAGCTTGCCGAAGCCGTTGCCGACGTGGATGGCGGCGGGAACCCGGTCGCGGAAGAGATCGCCGCCGTGCGGCAGGATCGCCGTGACGCCGGTGCGGACCGAGTCGCCCTCGATGACGGTGGTCTGACCGACCCGGACCCCGGCGACATCGGTGATGGCGTCGAGCGGGCCGGTCGGGAGGATGCCGTTGACAATGCCGAGGTCGCGGGCACGGTGCTGGGCGGCGAGGGGCACGGCCGTGATGAGGAGGCCCGCGGCGAGGGTCAGGCGAATCGGAGTCCGAGTGGTCATCCGCGAGATCTCTGGAGAACGTCGAGCCGTCGCATCATGCCGACCTCCCAGGGATGGGATGCCAGGCGACCGGCATGGCCTGCTTCCGGTCCTGCCCGGCAAGTGCATTCCTGATCATGTCTGATATCGCCCGGAGTGTGGCCGCGCAAGAGCCGCATGAGAAACCGGTCGCAGCCGACTTCACGGGGAGACCGCCACCGCCAGACTTGGCTTGTCGCTTCCGGCCGGCGCCGCCTTCCGACCCCGGCGCAGGAAGGGGAGGGCGAGGAGCAGGAGTGACACCGGGATCACCGCCAGGAACACCCAGCCCGGTACGTCCAGCTGACTGCCCATCGTTGCGTAAAACCAGAAGTTGGGCACCCGTCCCAGGCCCATCGCCACCAGGTACTTCGGCACCGAGTAGCCCGCCGCGGGCGCGATCAGCCGGACCACCCAGTCGGGCAGCGGGGTGAGGGCGGTGACGAACACCGTCACGAACGGCCACCTTCGGAACCAATGGAGCGCCCGCAGGTAGGCGTCGTGCTCCCTGATTCGTGCCGGCAGCCCGCGCAGGGCGATCGCCCTGAACAGGCCGTAGTCGAGCCATTCGACACAGAGATCGGACAGCGCGCCGACCACCGCGACGAACATCGGCGGGTACTGAGTACCGAACAGCATCAGCACCGGCTCGTACGCCGCCGGCATGAATGGCGCGAAGGGACCATGGGTCCACATGGTGACCAGCGCGAACCCGACCAGCGGGCCCGAGGCCGGCACCAGCAGCACCAGCGGAATCGACGCCAGTCCCAGCCCTGCAGTCACGCGCAGCAGGCCGTCGGAGAGGGGGCCGCCGAATCGACGGCGGGAGAGTGCCTCAGCCACGTGACACCTCCCGTGTCACTGCCCCCGCCAGCGCGGTGAGCACGGTGAGCCAGATCGCCACGTAGACCGGCACGAACCGCTTCCGGAAGACGAGGCACTCCGGAAAGAGAACCGGCTTGTCCGCGAACTTGCCGCGTGGGACCGAGGGAAAGAAGAAGGTCTTCCAGGTCTCGATCGTGGCGATGGTGTAGCCGAGGCCGCCGAAGGCCACCAGGAGGAGATCGTCGGTGAGCGCGCCCAGCACCAGCGACCAGAGGAGCGCGATGCCCGGGCTGCGGAAGAACTTGAAGGTCTGGAACCCCTCGATTGGTGCGTCCTTCCAGGCTCCACCGAAGGCGCTGATCCAACCGCCCAGGCTTCCCACCAGCATGGCGCGAAGCCACCAGGGCATGGTGATCGTGGCCACATCGGTCCAGTGTACTGCTCCCATGACGGCCAGGGCCACCACCACGTGGCCGAGTCCCGCGAGGAGCCGCAGTCCCCGGCTCTCCACCGGCCTGCCGAAGACGGCGAACTGCATCGGGATGGTGTACTTCGACTGCGACTGCTGGCGCAGGAAGGTCTTGTAGAACTCGGTGATCGCACGCTCGGCCGCGTAGGTGGCACCGAAGAGAACCAGGAAGCCGGCCGGCCCGGCCGGCAGCGCGAACAGGCGCCAGATCACGAGGGCACAGACCATCGCGGCGATGGTGCTGCGGAAGTAACGCGGCCAGCCGAACCCTTCGTGAGGCGCATCCTTGTACATGCCCCACGTCGAGGTGTGAATCCCGGCAGCGATGCCGATGGCCAAGGCGATGCTCGCGGTCATGGTCAGGCCCTCCGTGGTGCCGGCGCGCGAATCCGCTCCGCGCCGGATGTAATGGGGAACTCGGTCCCCTGACTTGCGGCCTCGACCAGTTCCAGGCCGCGGCGGGCGCGGGCCAGCGTCATCCGTGGCGCGTCGCCGTCACGGAGCACGCGGATGAAGTCGGCCCACATCGCGCGGAACCCTTCGATGTCCCGGAGCCCCGGAAGCGACCACCGGCTCCGGCCGGGCGAATACTCGTGCAGGAAGAGGCCGTTGGATTCGAAGCTCACCGAACCCTCGGTGCCCGTGATGCGCGAGAGCTGCAGCCCGCGCATCCGGCCCGGCGTCTCCCAGGAGTGCGCCAGCGTGCCCACCGCCCCCTCCTCGAACTGCACCACCATCAGCGTCGAGCGCTCGAGCCCCGACAAGGCGCCGGGCTGAAGGCCCTCGACCGATTCCACCGTGAGCCCGAGATGGGCGATGAGGTCCACCCAGTGCACCCCACCCTCGAACAGCGCGCCGCCGCCGGCCACACCGGGGTCGTCCCGCCAGTCGCTGCGGGCCGTCCGCTTGAGGGCGTTGATCTGGACGAACCGGACCTCCCCCAGCCGGCCGGAGGTCACTACCTCCCGGAGCGCGGCAGCCAGCGGCTTGTAGCAGTAGTTCTCCGCTACCAGCACCTGGCGGCCCGCCTCGCCGGCGCTGCTCGCGATCTCGTCGAGGTCGGCGAGGGTGAGGAAGGCCGGCTTCTCGACCACGACGTCCTTGCCGGCCCGGAGGGCCGCAAGCGCCAAGGTGAAGTGTTCCGAGGGCGGCGTGGCGATCACGACGGCGTCCACCGATGGAGCCTCGATCGCGGCGCCGTAACTCTCCCAGGAGGCACGGTCACCGAATTCGCCGGCGAGCCGCGCGGCGCGGCCAAAGTCGCGGCTGGCAAACGAGCACCGGACGGAAGGATCGAGCCGGCGGATGGTGCGCCGGTGCCCGCGTGCCATGCGGCCCGTTCCGAGGATCGCGAGGTGCAATGGGTGGCTACGGAGCGGCATGGGCGGCCTCCAGTGGCTGGTGTGCGGTCTGGACGAAGCTGCCGGCACGCCGTGCGGCGAGGCCGGCGCCGATACGGAGCGCATTGGCGGCGATGGTGAGACTGGGATTGACCGCCGCCGAGGTTGGCAGCGCGCTGCCATCGGCGACGTAGAGGTTGGCCAGACCACGGAAGCGTCCGGCCGCGTCGAGCGCGCTGGAACGCGGATCCACGCCCATGCGGACCGTTCCGAGTGCGTGACTGAACGTGTCGATGCCCCTCCGGGCCGTGATACTGGCGCCAGCCGTCTTGAGCAGGCGTGCCGCCTCACGGGCCAGGAGGTCACGGGCGAGACGGTCCCGCGCGGTGTACCGGTGGCGAACCCGGAGGATCGGGCGTCCCCAGGCGTCGGTGCGGCGCGGGTCAACTGCCACGCGATTGGTCGCGACCGGCTGGTCCTCGGTGATCCCGATGAGGCCCATCAGGTGCGGTACCAGGCGGCGGGCAACCGGGCGCAATGGCCAGGGGGTCTGCTGTTCGACGATGCCGGGGGGCAGGGACAGCTGCTGGAGGTTGCCCACCCGGGACAGCTCCGGGCGCGCGGGGTGACCGAAATAGAAATCGTGAATCGCGATCTCCTTGAACGGCACCTGACCGCCACCGGGAGGATCCCGGAAGCAGCCGACCACGACACCGTTGCAGTGCCTGGTCAGGTATTGGCCCACGACCCGCCCGCCAGGATTGAGCCGTTGCAGCGATGAGCTGAGTAGCAGGTGGGGGGTGGCAAGCGTGCCACCCGAGACCACCATCGTCCCGGCCCGCAGGGTGATCGGCTTTCCAGTGTCGAGGTCGAGGCACTCCACCCCGGTGACCCGGTCGCCGCTCGCGATCAACCGGAGGGCCGCGGTGCGGGTTCTGAGTTCCATCCCCCGGGCAACCAGGGATGCCACCATCACGGCCGCGTCGCCCTTGGCTGACACCGCGCAGGGGTGACCATCACACCGCCCGCAGGCGTTGCACCCCTGGGTCACGCGATTGGGCGATCTGGTGATGGCGAGCGGCGGCTGGAAGGGATGGAGTCCGAGGGCCCGCGCCGCCCGGTGCAGGGCCTCACCGGTTCCGGTGAGTGACGGCGCGCGCGCCGGACTCTTCGTTCGGCGCGGTTCGGTCGGGTCCGCGAGAGGATCCCCGCTGACGCCGAGCAACTCCTCGGCGATGCCATACCATGGCTCGAGTTCGTCATAGGCGAACGGCCAGCACGCACCGGATGACCCGAGCACTTCTGACGGCGGCGAGAAGTCCTCAGCCCGGTAGCGGAACGCAACCGCTCCATAGAACACCGACTGACCGCCCACGCACTGGAACTGGCCGACGCGATGGCGTCCGGTGTCAGTGCGGGCCTCGTACCTGGTGCGCTTCGAATAGCAGGGCGAAAGCATCGCCGCGCAGCCGGGGTCGAGGTTCCATGGCCCGCGCGGCACCCAGCCACCGACTTCCAGCATCAGCACACGGGCGCCGCTTTCGACCAGGGGGAGGGCGGCAGAGGCCCCGCCGGGCCCGCTCCCGATGACAATGACGTCGTACCGATTGGTGGAGCCGACGGATCGTTGCACGATGGCCTCGGAGTGAGTGTCCGAGGCCAAGGTCAAACAGGGGCGTGGCTTGCCCGTGCCATCCGGCGTGACTCCGCCGGATCAGTTCAGGTCACGATGACTGGATGGATTGGATGCGCTGGTCCGCTTCCCGGACCAGGCCCTGGAGTGAAGAATCGGCCTGCCGCCAGAGCGTGGTGAAACGGCGGTAGTGAGGGAGTGCGTTGGCTGGCTCGCCCAGCTGGTCGTACAGGCGGCCGAGTTGCAGAGCGGCGGGGGCCGCCCACAGGAGTTCCCAGGGCGAGCGTTGCGCGATCGTCGTGTACCAGGGGATGGCATCGCGTGGCCGCCCGCACGCTTCGAGCAGCTGGGCCCGCCTGAATCTGCGCTCCGCCCCCGCCGAGAATGGCGAGCCCACCGCGAACTGATACCAGACGCCGGGCAACGGAGCTTCCAGCAGCGCGAGGGCCTCATCATGCTGGCCCGCGAGCGCCCGGACTTCGGCATCCAGTTCCCGCAGCAGCTCCTGCACTACCGTCGCGGCTTCGCCGGAGACCGGCAGCTCCGAAAGTGCGGAGGCCGTCGACACAACCCCGGGAGCGTTGCCCTCCCGCGCGGCGAATCGCGCCAGCAGATAGAACCGGAGGTGGGCGTGGATGTCGTCATGCAGGCCGAAGACTCCGGTCGGGAAGACCCCCTCCACCGGGGGACTCCAGTGCTCGAGGCTGGCGCGGGTGTCATCCCAGGGAACCGCGGCTCGCGGGAACGCGGTGGCCACGACCGCGAGCGCGGACAGTTCCCTGACCCATGGTGGTGCCGCATCCGCCTGTCCCCAGAGCATCTGCAGGCCATCCTCCAGGCGCCCCTGCGCGAGGGCGAGGTAGGCGCGTCCGAGGGTGGTGATGGCCTTGAGCTCCGGCGATCGTGCGAGGTCGGTCAGGTGAATGCAGAAGCGCTCCGCTCTGGCGAGGTCGCCGCTGTACAACGCCACGTCGCCGAACAGGATGAGAAGCGTGAGCGCCCGCGCCGAGGGCAGCTTGCGGATGACCGCCTCCTGATCCTCGGCGTTGTCCAGGCAGACCGCGCAGAGGGCACGGGCGAAAAGTGTCTGTTCCCCGTCGGGGGAAAGCGCCTGTGCCCTGTCGGAGAGGGCGGTCAGCGCGGCGTAGTCGCCTCGCAGGGCGGCGAGCCGGGCGAGCTTGGCGATCGCGCCGAGATGGCCGGGGTCGAGCGCGAGCGCGCGCTCCAGCGGCTCCAGCGCGTCGGCGATCGGGAGTCCGCGATCGGTGTTGGTATGCAGCCGCAGGTCCCCGAGCAGGTACCATCCCTCGACGTCGTCGGGCCAGCGGGCGATGGCGTTCAGATACTGAAGCTCGGCCTCCCTGGCGTTGCCGCCGAGCCACGCCTGCTGCGCCACAAACAGCACTCGGGTGCGGTCGCTGACGGTGTCGCCGAGCGCCACCGCCCGGGCCGATGCGGCGCGGGCTGCCCCGGGCTGGGCGGCGCTCGCGAGTGCGCCGGCAAGCCGGTAGTGCGCCGCCGCGAATTCCGGCTCTCGCTCCACCGCCTCGTTGAATCCTCCGATGGCCTCGAACAGGCGTCCCTCGCGGAAGGCCTTCTCCGCCCGCAGGAAGGCCTTGAGCGCCGGTATGGACGCACCGGTGCGCGCTGCCGACCGGACCAGGGCGGTGCGTGGGTCCGGCGCCTGGGAGGCCAGGATCTGCCGCACGATGTCGTCCACCACCGCGAACAGCGATCCTTCCTCCGGCGCCTCCCCTTCTCCCCGGCCGACGATCTCGCCTTCCGGGGCCGTCCTGAGCTTGGCGGAAATCCGGAGCCGTCCCCCGGCCTCGATGACCGTCCCGTCGAGAAAGCGCGTGGTGTTGAAGAAGCGGGCCAGTTCCGCCCCGGTCGCCTGTGGTTGTCTGCCGAGTTCCAGCAGCACGGCCTGGGGGTCGAAGGCATGCAGTTCCCCGGCGTCGTGCAGGGCGGTGCTGAGCAGCTCCATGACGGCCTCGCCGAGGTAGTGGAATGCGGCGCCACCTCGAACGGTGAACGGCATCACCACCACGGCCGCTCGAGCGGTCTCCGCCAGCAGGGGCGAAGCCTTCGGGGTCGCCACGGGGCCCGGCTCGCCTGGCGCGGGCAGGGTGGTTGTGGGCGGGACCAGCGGGCTGTTCCAGACCTGATCCACCAGGTGGCGGAGCCCCTCGCTGGGCCCGGCTCCGTCGTGGCGGGCCTGCCGGCGCGCGAATTCGGCGTAGACCTGTGCGGCCCTGTTCCGGTCTCCCAGGCGACTGAGCAGGCTGATGAGGCGGCCAACGTTGGTCTCGTCATCCGGGGCGAGGCTTGCCGCCCACCGGCCCCAGCGGATGGCGATCTCTGGCGGCGTGGTGTCGGCCGAGGCCAGCCGCCAGGCCGAACGGAGCGCGATCTCGCGCAGCCGGTTCCGCTCGCCGTCGAGCCAATCCACCGCCGCGGGTGCTCCCTGGACGTAGAACCCCTCGAGCAGGTCGCCGCGATAGAGTCCAAGGGCGGCGGCATCGTCCCCCGCATTCGCCGCTGCCTCGAACTGCACGGCGTCACAGCTGCATCCATCGGGTGCGACCCCGATTTCCTCGTCTCCCCGCCCCACCAGAACACCGTCGCCCGCCTCCTGACGAAGGAAGTAGAGCGAGCGGCGCAGAGCCGCGCGGGCGTGCTCGGTGTCCAGATCGGGCCAGAAGAGCGCCAGCAGGCTGTCGCGCCGGTGGAAGCGCTGGGGTGAGCGAAGTACCAGATAAGTGAGGAGCCCGAGCCGCTTGGGCTGCTGGAGCACCCGCTTCAGCTCCACGCCACCGGAGCCGCTCAGTTCGAGCGGACCAAGGACGCGCAGTTGAAGTGTCATCAATGGCTCACGGGGCTTCCAGATGAAGCGGACGCTGGCCGACCGGCCGGGTCACGCTGAGCTACATGCTCAGGATACGGCCCGGCAGCAGTTTGGCAATACCTGTTGGTTTCTCACTCGCCGGAGGTGCCCATGTTCGCCACGCTCGCCACGCTCACACTGGGTCTCGCGCCGACCGCTCCTGCGGCCGACACCACCCCCGCAGCCATCCACCGGAAGGAACTGCCTGCCGCCACGGCGAATCTCAGAGTGCGGATCGCTCCGGCGGAGACTCTTGCCGTCTCGGTGACAGGCGAGGGGCCGGTCATTGTGCTCCTGTCCGGGCCCATCGGCTCGGCATACACCTGGCGGCACGTCATCCCGGTACTCGCGGCCGCCGGCTACCAGGTCGTGACAATCGATCCGCTCGGCATGGGCCGGTCGGGGCGGCCCCGCGGTGTCAACTACACCCTGGAGGCCCAGGCCGAACGGGTCCGGGCGACGCTGGACACGCTGCATGTGGACTTGGCGGTGATAGCGGCGCACGGCGTGTCCGGATCCATCGCCATGCGCCTCGCGCTCGGGCACCCGAGTCGAGTGGCGGCCCTGGTGTCGGTCGAGGGAGGCCCCGCCGAACGTGCCGGCAGTCCCGGCATCAAGAGGGCGCTCGCCTTCGCGCCGCTCCTCAAACTCTTCGGGGGACGGAAGCTGATCCGGGGAAAGATCCGGAACGGGCTGCGTGAGTCGTCCGGCGATCCGTCGTGGGTGAGCGAGGAGGTGGTGAATCGCTATGCCGAGGGTCCGTCGACCGATGTCGGTGCGACGCTGAGCACGCTCGGGGCGATGGCCGATGCCCGGGAGCCGCAGGCGCTGGGGCCGCGTCTCGGCTCGCTTCAGCCGCCCCTCGCGTTCCTGTTCGGTGGAGCGCCACACGCCGGGGGACCGCGTGAGGAGGAGATGGTGATGTTGCGCGAAGCTGTTCCAGGAGCCGCATTCGTGCGGGTCGAGGCGGCGGGACATTACCTGCAGGAGGAGCGACCCGAGGAGGTCTCGAGGGTCATCAGTGACATGGCCGCTCGGGTTCAGCGATGACTACAGCCTGATCCGGGCCGAAAAGTCCGGGCTGTCCATCGCCGCGCGGGCCCGGTCGTTGATCCGATACCGCGCCCGCGCCTGGTCGAGTGGCAGCGTGGAATCGATCAATCCGACCGCGAGGGCCACCTGGTCGCTGTAGCCCGGCAGCGCCAGGCGCCAGCTCTGCGGGATCCGGCCGGGAGCGAACTGGTTCACGTGACGCACCAGGTTCAGGGTGCAGTTGTTGGTGATTGTGTGATAGAACTCGGGATGCGCGCGCAGCGACTCGGCCCGCTCCAGCATGCCCCGGAGCACCGCCCGCCTTGCCTCCGGCGTCGCGGCGATCGGGTAGAGAAAGACGTCGGTGCCGTCGTACACAGCGCGTCGCCCGATGAGGTCGCTCTCGTCACCCAGCACGTAGATCAGCTCGAACTGGCGGAACAGCCCCCGGAGCACGCCGTACGATTCCCCCAGCTGCCGCCGGGCCTCGACCGAGATGGCGAGATAGCGGCCGTCGTCGAAGCCGAAACTCACGAAGGAGTGCGCCGGCCCGCGCCATCGGGAGCTGAACGGGACCAGGACATACCAGGCGCTGCTGACCCGGTCCAGGTCATAACTCCGCGTCTCCCAACTCGGCACGAAGTTGGTGGAATCGGTCCAGCGAAGATTGCGGAGGTTCTCCACCGTGAAGCGGGAGCCGTCGAACGTTACCTTGGGCATCAGGGCCTGGTCGGCGGCCCAGGTCCGGTCGCTCGATGGCGTGCGGCGCAGCCACAGCAGGAGCAGTCCCACGACCGGCACCACGACCGCGAGGATGATGAGGGTGCGGGGAAGGTTCACAGCTCGCCCGGCGGCTGCATTCCTCAGCGGTTGCCGGACGCTTCGCCCGGCTCATCGGTGTAGGCCAGGGCGACGATGCGCCACCGGCCGTCGTGCTTCATCCAGGTGAAGGCGTCGACGCCGCGCCAGGTTGCGACCGACGTCGAGTCGCCAAACCTGGCTTCGTAGCGCGCCCAGACCTGGGCCAGGTTTCCCACGAGCCGCACCTCCTGTCCCAGCAGCCGCTCCTCGAAGATCGGCTTGCTGTCGGGACCGGCGCCGGTCTGGGCCAGGAACTGGTCGATCGTCAGGACAGTCACCTGCGGTGCCGGCGCTCCGGGTGGCTGCCAGACCGTCGTCAGCGTCGCCCCCGGCCAGAAGCGGTCCCCGTAGGCACGCCAGTCGCGCGCGCTCATGTCCTGATAGTACCGCGCGACTTCCTCCCGAACCGCCTGCTCCTCACCATCCGCCGCCACCGGCGGCGAGCGGCGGATTTCACATGCGGCGAGGAACACCAGTCCGGTCAGGAGGTATCGGCGCATCGGTTCCTCAGCGTGCCGGGCTGGTGGCGGGAACCGGCACGCGGAGCGACAGTCGCCCAACCAGTCGGTACTCCTCGTCAAGCACCACGACCTCTTCCCGGCCGCCCAGCTGGACCAGGAGCCGCCCGGGGGCCCGGACGACGGACACAGGGAATGGGGCCGTCATCCCCCGCGCATCGGCCGCCGCCCCGGCGAAGGCGATCGAGGCGAGGGTGCAAACCCGTTCCTCGCTGACCAGCTGAACCGAGTCAGCGGCCGCGGGCCTGAGCCCCCGCTCGGCGAGCGCCGCGCGGTTGGCCGAATCGCGTGTCGAGAGGAGGTATTTCACCTGGGCCTCGAAGTGCCGGGCCGTCAGGTCAGTGACGCAGATCGGCAGATGGGCCGGCGGCTCCTGCGCGCCGAGCTCGGCTGCGCCCATCACCATCAGGACGCCGAGGATGCCGCGGGCCATCAGCGGAAGAGGTGCCCGAAGCGTTTCTTGAAATCGGCCTTGCGCGCCGGGGCGGTGGAGCCGCCGAGCCCGGGGCAGCGATGGCTGGCATGAGCATCCCAGCCGTTCGGCCATTGAGCGAAGGTCATACCGCCGCAGGCAGGGCAGAGCACCCGTTCGTTCACCAGGTCGTCGGCGGTGAGGTCGGCGGCGTTCACGATGACGCCGTCGGCGGCGCGCTCGACCGGACGGCCCGAGCCGGTGCGGTGTGACGGCGTGAGCGCGCTCTGGAAGCACGCCTCGTGGCAGGCGAAGTCGCGCACCAGCCGGGTCCGCCCTGGCCCCGGAAGCTCGAGCGCGAGGCGGGGAACAGCCCGCCCCGCCCGCGAGACGCGCTCGCCGCAGAAGCAGCAGGAATCGTCCGGGCCGTCGGCCCGTGGCACAGTCAGCAGGTCCACCGGTCCGCGACGGGTCACGCGATGCCCTTCCGGACCGCCTCGATCAGTTTCTCGGCGAAGAGGTCCACTTCCTGGACCGTGGTGTGGACATTCGGCGTGACGCGGAGGCCGTTGAACTCGGGGTGGTCGATCCCGGTGACCACGATGTGGTGATTGGTCATCATCCACGACACCAACTTGCCGGGTTCCAGCCCCTCCACGTGCACCAGGGCGAGCCCGCCGGTGTGGGGCGAACCGAGCGGCGTCAGCATCCGGCAGCGGTCGCTCTCCGCGGTGACGCGCTTCGCCCAGCGATCCCGCAGGTAGCGGAGCCGCGCCACTTTCCGCTCGGCGCCGATCGCGTGGTGGAAGGCGAGGGCCACACTGATGGCGTTGTGGTTCGCGGCCGGGTGGGTACCGATCTCCTCGTATTTCCGGATGTTCTCGTCCATTCCCGCCGGCGCGGCCATGAGCGGCCAGAGCCTCTTCTGCCGGTCCTTCCGCACGTACAGGAACCCGGTGCCGATCGGGGCCAGCAGCCACTTGTGGAGCGAAGTGCCGTAGTAGTCGCAGCCGAGTTCGTCCCGGGTGAAGGGGAAGTGGGCGAAGGCGTGGGCGCCGTCCACCAGCACCTCGATGCCGAGCGGCCGGGCGAAGGCGACGATCTCGCGGACCGGGAAGATCTGCCCCGACAGGTTGGTGATGTGGGTGAGTTCGATGACCTTCGTGCGCGGAGTGACCGCGGCCCGGAACTGGTCCACGATGTGCTGTTGCGAGGGGGGCGGGATCTTCACTGATACTTGCTTGACGACGATCCCGTCGCGCCGGACGCGCTGCTCCCAGGTGGTGAGCATGCGGCCGTAGTTCTGGTTGGTCACCACCACCTCGTCGCCAGGGTTGAGGTCGAGGCCGAGGATCATCGTCTCGTTGGCCTCGGAGGCGCCCCGGGTGATGGCCATCTCCTCCGGGTCGCAGCCGAAGGTCCGGGCGAGGTCCCGCCGCACGCTCTCGATCCTGGGCTCCAGCGTCTGCCACATGTGGATCACGGGCAGCTCGTTGCTGAACCGGAGGTCGCGGATCATCTGCTCGAGCACATGGGCCGGTGTGGGACAGACCCCGCCGTTGTTGAGGTTGACCATGGTGCGGTCGCAGTCGAACGCCCGCTGGATCTCCCCCCAGTAGTCCTCGTCGTCCGGGGCGCCGGCCGCGGTGCCCAGCTCGGTCACGCGCCGGAGCGCATCGGGCCGAAACGACGGAAGCGCGGCTGCGCTCGCGAGCGCCCCGACGAACCCACGGCGATTCACCATGTAACCCCCGATGGCAGAAGAACTTCCCCAATCTACCGGGCTTCCCCCCTACCGCCAGAGCGGGCCATCCCCTATCCTTGTGCCCGGTTTCAGGGGGATGTCCGGGGGCCGAGGCTTGCTTCGGCCCCCTTTTCCCCGCCTGTAAGGGCCTTCGCTGCGGGACGATCGACCATGAGCATCATCGCGAGTGAAATGCGCCGTGGGATGTGCATCCTCTACGAAGGGGAGCCCTGCCGGGTGCTCGACTT
>JAOUIC010000309.1 GCA_029884275.1 Gemmatimonadota bacterium
CCGTGAGGGCGGTGTTCGACCTGACGCCCGGCGGCATCATCAAGGCGCTGGACCTGCGCCGTCCGATCTACGGCCCGACCGCCGCGTACGGTCACTTCGGCCGCCAGCCCTATCGCAAGGGAGGATTGCAGTTCTTCCCGTGGGAACTCACCAACCGGGTCGAGGCGCTGCGGCGCGCCATACGATGATCGAAGTGGTGGTGGCACAGCTGGGGATGGACCGGACCTCGAACTCGCCGGTGGTGATCCTCCGGGAGCGGGATGGGACCAGGGTCCTTCCGATCTGGATCGGGCCGGCCGAAGCCAGCGCCATCGCCATGGAGATGCAGGGGATCCGGCCGCCGCGGCCGATGACCCACGACCTGCTCAAAACCGTGATTCACGGTCTCGGAGCCAGCGTCACGCGAATCCGCATCGGCTCCCTCAAGGAGAAGACGTATCTCGCCGAGTTGTGGCTGGCGCGCGGAGACCATGTCTTCCAGCTCGACGCCCGTCCATCCGACAGCATCGCCATCGCGCTCCGGACCAACGCGCCGATCTTCACCGAGGCTGGACTCCTCGACGAGGTGGACGAGGACGAGGCCCCGGCGCCCGATCCGAACGCCGAGGCCGAGCGGTTGCGCGCCTGGCTGGAGAACATGAACCCCGAGGACTTCGGGAAGTTCCAGCCGTGACTCCGTGGCAGGCTCAGTTCTTCGGGGCCGGATGGCGTCGCCATCCGGCTCTTGTCATCTTCGCCATGCTCGCCTGCCTGTTGCCCCGCACGCTCGCCGGCCAGGGCCGCCTGATGCTCGAGGGGCAGGTGGTGCTGGCATCGGCCGGGGACACCGCGCCGGTGGCCGGCGTCAAGGTTGTGGTCCACGAGGTGGGGCACCGCCGCCAGGGTCCGGTGGATTCGGTCCAGAGCGACCCCGAGGGGGGATTCCGGTTCGGTTTCCAGGCTGACACCGGGTCGGTCGTCCTGGTGAGCGCCCGCTATGCGGGGATCGAGTATTTCTCCCAGCCGGTGCCGATGAAAGCGGGCCGTCGTACGCTCTCCGGACTCACCGTCGTGGTGTCCGACACCTCCTCCACGGCACCAATCGAGGTGGCCTCGCGCCACGTCGTCATCGGGAGGCCGAAGGAGGATGGCACCCGTCCGGTGCTGGAGATCGTGATTCTGCAGAATCCCGGTGACCTCACCAGGGTGGGGGCCGACTCAGCCGCCGGAACCTGGGCCGGACGGCTTCCTGCCGCGGCACTGCAGTTCAGCGTCGGGGAAGGGGCCTATTCGTCCAGCGCCCTCACTCGACGGGGTGACAGTGTGGTGCTGGCGGCGCCGTTGCCGCCCGGAGAGAAGCAGGTGCTGTACAGTTATGCGCTGCCGGCGGGGCTCAAGGTTGCACGTCTGCCGGTCGACGATTCGGTCGGCCAGATCACGCTCCTGGTGGAAGAGCTCGACCGTCCTGTCAGCGGCGGTGCCCTGGTGCTGGCCGACACACAGCAGTTCGAGGGGCGCGCCTTCCGGCGCTGGACCGGTCCGGCGGGACAGGGAGACGCCATCGAAATCCGGTTCGCGACGGGAGTCGGAAGCTTGGGGCTGGCGCTGCTGGTCGGGGCGATGACGCTCCTGCTGGCGGTCGTGACGGCTGTGGCGCTCGGACGCCGGCCGAAGGCGGCGGGCGTCGAGACCCGCGAGGCCCTCGACGCGATCGCACGACTCGACGCGCGCTTCGCTGGCCGGGAAGGACAGGTGTCCGCCGAAGAATGGGGGCAGTACCAGTCCGAGCGCGCGCGGCTCAAGTCCGCGCTGCAGTCCCGCCTTGCTCGGGGGGACCCCGCGGCCTAGATTGACCTGCGACAACTTCGTCACGCGAGTCGGGACGCTCGGAAGCCGGTGTGAGACCGGCGCGGCCCCGCCACTGTAACGGGCAACCAAGTCCCCCGCTCACACGCCACTGGGAAACCGGGAAGGCGAGCGGGGTGCCCGAAGCCAGGAGACCTCCCGGCTCGCGCCACCACGGACACCCTCGGGGGAGGGCACGGTGGCGACTTTGGCCGGATTTCTCCGCCCGCTGATCGCCCATCTCGAAGGCTCCCGGGATGGGCACTTTGCTTTTGAGGGACTCGCCGCGCGCACTGCCGTGCTCGGCGCCTTGCTGCTCGCCGGCTGCGGCCCAGGGGGCGGGCGAGGCGCGTCCCTCGTGGTGGTCGACGACGCCGGCGACAGCACGTTCGTCACCCACCCGTTCACCCGCGTCGTTTCTCTCGCACCCGCCACCACCGAGCTGACCTTCGCCATCGGCGCGGGCGACCGGCTGGTCGGCCGCACCCGCTGGTGCGACTACCCCGAGGCGGCTCTGGCCCTGCCCGACCTGGGCGATGGCCTCCAGCCCAGCCTCGAGGCGGTGCTGGCCGTACGCCCCGACCTCGTGCTGCTCTATCGCTCCGCCACCAACACCGAATCGGCCAAACGCCTGCGTGCCGCCGGCGTCGCCGCCCTGCAGCTCGCGGTCGACCGCCTCGACGATGTCCCACGGGTGGCGCGCCTCATCGGCCCGGCCCTCGGCCAGGCCGGCTCCGCAGACTCCATGGCCGCCGCCTTCGAGCGGGACATCGCGCGCCTCCGGGCGGAGCGCGGGGGCGGGGGGGAATCCGGACCGACGGTGCTGCTCCTGGCCTGGGATGCTCCGCCCATCGCCATCGGGGCGGCCAGCTTCCAGAGCGAGATTCTCGCTCTCGCCGGCGGCCGGAACATCTTCGGTGACCTCGACCGTCCCTCGGCCGAGGTCAGTCTCGAAGCCATCGTGGCACGGAACCCCGACGCCGTGCTCATCACCGGCGGTCGGGCGCCCGAGGCGTTCGACCGTCCCGAATGGCGCGTCATCCCCGCGATCCGCGAGCGGCGGTTCATCCAGTTCGATCATCCCGCATTTGACCGCCCCAGCCCCCGCGCCCCCGGCGTGATCATCGCACTCCGCACAATCGTCGAAGCGAGGGGCTGGTGAGCTGGCTGCGGTGGGGCGCCCTCGGAGCTGCTGCGCTGGCGGCCGTTCTGGTCGGCCTCTTCTCGGGCGCGATCCATATCGGAGTCACCGAGGCGCTCAACGCCCTGACTGATGCTTCATCGCCCACCGCCACCATCGTCCGTGACCTGCGCCTTCCCAGGGTGCTGCTGGGGTTCATGGTTGGCGGCAGCCTCGCGGTGGCGGGTGCCGTGCTGCAGGCGATGATCCGGAACCCCCTGGCCGACCCCTATCTGCTGGGGATCTCGGGAGGAGCCGGGCTGGCGGCGGTGCTGGTGATCGCACTGGGCCACGCTGGCGGTTGGTCGCTGACCGTGGCGGCGTTCGTCGGGGCGCTGGGCGCCCTGGGGACGGTGTACCGGGTGAGCCTCATCGATGGGCGCCGGCTCGATCCGCAGGTCCTGCTGCTGAGCGGCGTAGTGGTGAGTGCCTTCGCCACGGCGCTGGTGGCGGCGGTGCTCAGCCTGGCGCCGGCGGACACGGTGCGCAGCGCCTACCTCTGGACCCTGGG
>JAOUIC010000310.1 GCA_029884275.1 Gemmatimonadota bacterium
CACGGCGCCGTTGAGCGATGTGCTCGCAAGGCTTGACGGGCGCACCAGGGCCAGTCGCTCGTCCACTGTCACCACACTGCTGGGCCCGCTCTCGTAGCCGTCGAGGTCCTCCGCGGTGACGTAGTACTGCAGATGCGGGTAGCCCGAGTCATGAAAGGTGTTGGAGGTGGTCGAACTGCGGAGGACATACTGCTCCGAGGTCCCGCCGCGCGAGTAGATGTTCCACACCGCGAGCCCGGGGTCGGTACTCCAGTCCCAGGACAGGAGGACGCCGCTGGGAGCTCCCGGAGTTCCGCTGGGGATGACTTCGTAGGTCAGGTTGGTGGGTGGAGGCAGCAGGGAGCCCGTTGGCGGGTAATACGTCCCCTCATCACAGGAGTTCGACAGGAGGGACAGCAACGGGATGACGAAGTTGGCGCGGCGCATGGGTCACTCCGGTGAGGGCACCGTCAGGCGGAGAAGCATGCCTGATGCCAACCGTCACCATCATCGTAAGTGATTGTTCAGCATTATGTTACAGGACGACGACGGAGACGGTCCGTCCAGCCGCAGGGACACCGGCACCGGCCTCCTTCCCCAGTTCCAGACACCGGCCGGCGGCTAGTCGAACGAGTTCTGGTTGTAGTCGAACTTGATGTCGGGCAGGTCGGTGAGGTGGATCGAGAAGAAGAAGCCGAAGTTGCCGTTCGGGCTGCTGGTGAAGTTGAAAGAGGCCCGCCACTCGTGGAGGATGCGCTCAAGCCGGATGACCTGGGACTCGAACTCCCGGTCGGTGATGTTGTACTGGGTCGACCAGGCGACCTGCCACAGTCGCGTGGGCATGAAGCTGGTCGCCAGGCCGAGGTTCTTGCGCGCCTCCGACCCCGGGCTCCGGTCGCGGGAAAGGCTGTAGTTGAGCGTCGCCGTGAAGCCGCGGCGGGCCGCGAACCCCATCCCCGACTCCCCCTCGTAGTTCGAGAACGACGGCGGGCGGGTGTACTGGTTCTGGTGGTCCACATAGGAGGACGGCATCGGTCCCTCGGCAGCGGATTCCGGCGGGGCGCGCCCGATGCCGAAGAGCCGGAGCACGGACTTCACCGTCCGTCCCGAGATGGCGGCACTGGCGGTCACGGAGCGCAGGAAGAGATCGAAGTTCGCGGTGTCACTGCCGACCGGCGCGTCCCAGAGATCGTGAGTCAGGCTGAGGCTGAACCCTGTCAGCAGGTCGCTCTGGAGCTGATTGCTGACAGTCTGGGTCCTCCAGCCGGTCCGCCCCGGCAGTTTGGCCTGCTCGAAGTCGTACTGCACCGCACTGGTCTGGATGCCGAGGATGCGAAATCGCCGGACCACCGGTTCACCCGCGCTGTCGGTGGTCTCCTTGATCGTCTTCCCCTCGAAATTGTTGGACAGACCGACGCTGAGCAGCTGGGTCGGGTCACTGCGCAGCCGTGGCGCCGTGCCGGGCGCGGCAACCGCGTTGGCGTATTCGGGATTGATGTCCGCGGCGGGGCTCAGGCTATAGGTGATCACCGGCGACAAGCTGTGCCGGATGCGCTGGACGGGACCGATCCCGGGGAAGAAGCCAAACAGCACCGGGCTGGCCGAGAGGCCGAAGTTGAACCGCTTCCCCTGCGTCACCCAGTCGCCGTTGGTCCGCGCGTTCCGCACCGCAAACGCGCCGCCGGTGGTGTTCACCACGCCCACCGCGGGTTGCAGCTTCAGGGTGCTGCGCATCAGCGGCGGGAGGGCCACGCCGGTTTCCCAGTTGAACTCGGTCGCGAAGTCCCCCGTCGACACCTGGCTGACAGTGATGGAGTCGCCGGGGCTGGCGGGGTCCGGGATCTTGACGCCCTGTGTCACGACCCGCCCCACCGTCTTGCGGTCGGCGTAGGCCAGACTGTTGCGCCAGGCGAAGCCGCCGATCCGGAGCGGTGTTTCGAGCCCGATCGTCGTGGTCCGGCTGTCCCGGGTCCCCACCGTGTCGAGGCCGCCCGATGGATCGACCTTCACCGCTGCCGGACTGAGCGGAAAGTCCTGCTCCAGCGAGTTCCGCATCGTCAGCCCGGGCGACCAGGTCAGGTGGCGGCCGATGTCGAGTGGCTTGGGCGATATGGCCAGCGACGGCAACTCCATGGACACGCTGTTGTCGGACAGGTTCTGCCGCCGGTTCCCGCCCAGCTGCACCGCTCCCCACCAGAACCGCTTGGTGAAGTTGGCCGCGCTGGTGATCTGCTGGGTGGTCTGGACGGGGTCGAAGGCATTCCGCTGGTTGACGAAACCGCGGCTGGCGTAGTTGAAGTCGAGGTTGAGCGAGGTGCTGAGGCTGAAGTTCTGGCGGTGACCCCACTGGATCGTGGTCGATTGCAGCCCGTCGAACTCCGAGAGTTTGTTGTAGGCCAGCCGGCCGCTCACGAAGCGATTCAGCCACCGGTACTGGCCCACCGCGCCATACTGGATGTTCTGGTTCGAGTACCAGTCGAACTTGGCGGCCACGTCGAAGTACTCGTTCGGGGCCCAATAGTATCCGATGTTGGTGATGTGGCGATCGTATCCGGGGTCCTGCCGTAAGATGTCGTTGATGCCGAAGCGCGGCACGAGGATCCCCGAGCGCCGCCCTTCCCGTCCGTCCTGGAAGACGAAGGGCAGCCAGAGCACGGGCACGTCCCGGACATAGAGCACCGCGGGCCTGGCGACCATGATGGTCTTCGAGATCCACTTCACCTCGTGGGCCGAGAAATGGTAGTGCGGCGTGGGGAGGTCGCAGCTGCTGATCTCCCCCTCGCTGGCATACAGCCGGGACGAGACGGAGTCCTGGGCGAGGTTGCCGCGCAGGATCCAGTTGGTGCCCTCCTGAGGAAACGACGTCAGCGCGTCGGTGACGATGCCCCGCCGGATGCAGGTGTTGTACCGGATGCCCCCCGCCCCGGTGAGAATGGTCTCGCGGTCGAACAGCGCGGGGTCGCCGCGCGCCTCAATCAGGCAGCTGGCTTCCTGATAGGCGATCGAATCCGCCTCGAGCGTGGTGGTCCCCCGCTCGGTCATGGCCTCGCCGGTGAGGTGGATGCGGCGCTCGTCGGCGAACAGGACCGCGGAGTCGGAGCGGAACCGTGTGGCATGGAACCCTGGCCGCTGCAACAGCCGCGTGAGGACTGAGTCGTCCGGCGCGAAGCTGCGGCTCGGCGCGGTCGGCAGGCCCAGGCGCCTCGCCATGGCGGAGTCAACCGGCTGATTCGGACGCGGCCGGGTGGTGTCGCCGTCGGCCACCGGGGCGCCGGTGGTCCCTGGGGCGCCCGGTGCGGGCACGGGCTTCTTGGGAGGCCTGGGTCGGGCCGGTTCCTGCGCGCCGAGGGATCCTCCCCCCAGGACCACCAGCAGGATGAGCGCGGCCGAGGCCAGCTTGCGCTGGCGAATCCGATGCACCACCCAGGTGCCGACGTACCCCAGCTCGTACAGCAGCAGGATCGGGACGGTCATCAGCACCATGGACAGGATGTCGGTCCCTGGCGA
>JAOUIC010000311.1 GCA_029884275.1 Gemmatimonadota bacterium
TCGGCGCCGGCGGGCTGTACGCGCGCCTGTGCCGTCCGCAGGCCGAATGGCTGGAGGACGCGGAAATCAGCCGGCTTGCCGCGCGGGCTTGAGCCTCACCCCCCTGCCGGTCCACATTCATGCACCAATGACTGCTCCCTTCAGCGGGCTCCGCATCCTGCTGGTCGCCCCGGTGGATGACGCGTTCGAGGCCCACAACGGGCTGCGCCGCCGCGCGCTCGAGCGGCTCGGCGCCTCCGTGCAGCTGGTCGACCCGATCCACGCCGCGCTGCTCGACAAGCTGGTGGGCCGCAGCGTCACCCAGCGGGTGGCCACGGCGCTCGGCCAGTACCGTCCCGACCTGGTGATCGTGTCGGGTGAGGGCGCCATCCCCGGCGACCAGTTCGATGCCTTGCGGAGCGATCGGTCGGGGCAGTGGGTGTGGGTGCTGGGCGACGATCTGGGCGACGTCGCGGGCGTGGCGAGGGCGGCGATGGCGTTCGACGAGATCTTCGTCGGCTCGACCGGGGCCGCGCGGGCGCTGGACGGACACGGCGTCAAGCACGTGCGCTACCTGCCGGTGGGGTGTGACCCATCGGTGCACCGCCCGCTCCGCGCCCGCGGCCCGTTCCGGGCCAACGTGGTCTTCGCGGGCATGGCAACACCCCGCCGTGAGCGGTACCTGCAGGAGCTGGTCGAGTTCGGGCTGGCGCTGTGGGGTCCGGGGTGGCGGAAGACGTCGCTGCGCGACTACTGCCGGGGGGAACTCCCCGGCACCGAGGATTTTGTGCGGGCCTATGCCGGCGCGACCGTCGCGGTGAACGTGCACCGGAGCGGCCCGGAGATGAAGTCGGCGGACGCGAGCGGCGTCAATCGCCGCACCTTCGAGCTGGCGGCGATCGGCACCGCGCAGGTGGTGGACGCACGCGCCGACCTGCCGCAGCACTTCGAGGATGGGTCCGAGCTGCTGGTGTACGTGACGCCGGACGAACTGCGCGGGCAGGTCAAGCGGGCACTGCAGGAGGACAAGTACCGCGAGCGGCTCTCGGAGAATGCCCGCCGCCGGGCGCTCGGCGGCCACACCTACATGCACCGGATGGCCGAGATTCTCCGGGTCGCCGGCCGCCGGCGGAGCTGAATCGCGCCGGCGCGTGGCGCCTCATCCGTCGGTCGCGGCCCCCTCCGGCAGCAGGCCACGGTCGAGGTAGGCGCGGTAGCACCGCAGGTACTCTCCCGCCATCCGCAGGTGAGAGAAATACCGCTCGGCTCGTGCCCGGCAGGCGGCCGGGTCCTTCCCGGCCATCGCCGGCAGACGGGCCACGAGTTGCTCGACCGTGTCCCCGAACTCCGCCACCTCCGGCCCGAGCACTTCAGGCAGCGCCCCGCGGCGGGTGGCGAGCACCGGTGTCCCGCTCCAGAGGGCCTCGATCAGGGTGAGCCCGAAGGGCTCATCCCACAGCGCCGGCATCCACAGGAGCCGGGCCCCCGCCAGCAACTCTGCCTTGCGTTCGCCATGTACTTCGCCGACGAACCGTACCTGGCGGGACAGGGTGGGCCTCCACCCACCCGCCACGATCAGTCGCCTTCCGGCCGCCCGCGCCCCCTCGATGGCCCAGTGATACCCCTTGCTCTGGTGCAGGCGGCCGAGAAAAAGGTCGTAATCGTCCTTGGAGTCCCGGTAGTGCAGATCCGCCGGGTCGAGCCCGTTGTACACGAAGCTGGCGCTGCCGTGACGGGCCGCGTGGTCCCGGCTCACGTAGATGGTGTTCGCCGGTCGGACGACCCCGGTGCGCGTGGTGCCCTCGAGCGTCCAGACCCACGGCAGGGCGGGCCGCGAGGCGAGCGGAAAGAAGGCGTGGAGGATGTCGGTGCCCGCGGGAACGAAGGGGGTGGGGTCGAACGCAGCATCGCGGATCGCCCTGGCCGGCAGGGGTACGACGTCGGCGCCGCTCACCGCCGTTCCGGTCGGCGCGATCAGGGTCACCCGGTGCCCCAGCTCCGCGAGGCCGCGCGCCAGCGCGACGACCACGCGTTCCGTTCCCCCGTAGCCCTTCACCGGGAGCTGCGTATGATGGAGCAGCGTGACCCGCATATCTTTCGCTCCCCGCCCGTCCCGGATTCGGCCTGATGCGCGTCGCAGGGTTCAGCCTGGTGTCCAACGCCGTGGCGCTCGACTTCCCGATCCTCGAGTCGCTCCGCTCCCTGCTCCCACTGTGCGACGAACTGGTGGTGAACGTCGGCCCGTCCAGCGATGGCACGCTCGAACTCGTCCGCAGCCTGGACGACCCGCGGCTTCGCCTGATCGAGGGGGAATGGGATGCCACCCTCGGCGGCAGGATGCTGGCGGTGGAAACACAGCGCGCGCTCGAGGCCTGTCGCGGCGACTGGGCAATCTATATCCAGGCCGATGAAGTGCTGCACGAGGATGGGATCGACTCGCTCTCGGCCGCGATGGCCGACCGGCGGGGAGACCCGGGTACCGAGGGGCTAGTGGTGGACTTCGTGCACTTCTACGGGTCGGCCGACTGGGTCGCAGGGGGCCGGGCCTGGTATCGCCGGGAGGTGCGGGTGGTGCGACCCGGCGGGTCAGCCGTCAGCCACGCCGAGGCGCAGGGATTCCGGAGGAGAGACGGGGCGCGCCTCCGGGCCAGGCCGAGTGGTGCGACCTATCACCACTATGGCTGGGCCCGGCCGATGTCGGTGCTGGCGGCGAAGCGGGTCGCCGATAACGCGCTGTACTATGGCGGTGAGGCGCGGCGCGCGCCGGTCGGAGAGCGTCTGCCGTGGGAAGTCGGACTCAGGCGGTTTGCAGGGACACACCCGAGAGTCATGCGCGAGTGGATCGCCGCACGACGCGCCTCCATGTCCCCCGGGTTCGCGCCCAGCAGGTGGACCAGGCGCCGGCTGGCATTGCTCGCGGCTCTGGGGATCGAGCGCCTGACCGGCTGGCGTCCGTTCGAATACCGCAACTACGTCGAGGTGTAACCCTGACCGGCGAGCAGCAGCGGAATCCGGTGTGCGTAGGTGTGACCGGCCATCACATGACTTCGTCCGGCTTCAGCCAGGCGGGACCGCAGCTCCGGGTCTGCGATCACCTGGCCGATCAGGGCCACCGCCTCGTCTGCCGACCGGTACCAGAGCGCGTGGACGCCTGGCGTCGCAAACCGCTCGACGCCGGTGACATGCTCGCCGACGTAGCACCCGCCACAGGCGAGCACGCGCCACAACCGGTTGGAGGTGCCGCCGGCGCGCTCCCCCGCCTGGGCATCGAGCGCGTCGATGCCAAGACTCACCTGGGCGCGCCGCACCGCGGAGCGGAAACGGTCGGGGCGCACCGGACCACCCACGATGGGCAGCTCGCCGGCCGCCGCTTCCCAGTTGGGTCCCTGCACCTGAAGCCGGTACCGGGCCGCGATGGCACGAAGGACGGGAAGCCGGCGCGGGTACTGGCCCGAGCCGATGAAACTGACCTCGCAGGCCCACGCGGCCGGGGGCTCGCCGGCCGG
>JAOUIC010000312.1 GCA_029884275.1 Gemmatimonadota bacterium
TCCGCATCAGCACCCTGGCGCCATGACGCCGGCCGATGCCCCAGACGAACAGGGCGCTGGCGACATGCCCAAGGTGGAGATAGCCGGTCGGTGCCGGGGCGAACCGGGTCAGCACAACGCCGAGGCCCGCCTCAGGATGGGCGCCGCGCAGCGGCGACGATGAGGGCCACCCCCGCGAGGGCGAGCATGCCACCGACCCACGGTGGCACGGTGCGCCTCTCCTCGACCTTCGGCTTCCATCCGCCGACCTTGAACAAGGTCTCCTTCGTGGTGTAGGTCGCGCCGCGCGCGAGCACGAACCCGCCGCCCACCAGCAGAACCATCCCGAGACTCAGCAGCGGTCGCCTGTTCATCGTCGCCATGCCTCAATCCAGAAGGGGAGCGAGATCCTCGCCGATCTTCTCCGGCGTTTCCTTCGGCGCGTAGCGCTCCAGGACCGTGCCGTCCCGCCCGACGAGGAACTTGGTGAAGTTCCACTTGATCGCCTCGCTGCCGAGGAGGCCGGGCCTGGCGGATTTCAGGTGCTGGTACAGCGGATGGGTGTTCGGCCCGTTCACCTCGATCTTGGCGAACATCGGGAAGGTCACACCGTAGGTGGTGGAGCAGAACTTCCGGATCTCGGCCTCATCGCCCGGCTCCTGGTTGCCGAACTGGTCGCAGGGGAAGCCGAGCACCACGAGGCCGCGGCCCTTGTGGCGGCGGTACAGCGCTTCGAGACCCTCGTACTGCGAGGTGAAGCCGCACTTGCTCGCGACGTTGACGATGAGGAGGACCTTGCCACGATACCCGGCGAGCGTCTTGCTGCGGCCGTCGATCGTGGTCACTTCGATGTCGTAGAGATCCACAGCGCTGCCTCGCACCCAGTGCCCGGTTGACCTGCGCTAAGTCGACGCCGGCCTGGGGAACCGCAGGCGGCAGTAGACCGACAGGTTGCTCAGTTCCTCCGCATAGACCCGCTCCAGAAAGGTCGGAGCGAGGCATCGCTCCACCCACCCGGCCAGCCCGGACCTGTCCCAGATGGTCTCGATCGTGACTCGCGAGACCTGCCCGCTGCCGGCTGGCTCCACCAGGAAGGTGGTCACCGTCCCGGTCTCGAGGTCCCGCTCGGCGAGGAGTCTGCCGGGCTCGGGCTCGGAGACCACCGCCCGGATCGTTCGCCTCGCGCCGGGCAGATGAAAGACGAACCGGATGGTGGTGCCGGACCCGACCCCGCCCGCTTCGAGCAGGTAGAAGGGAAAGTAGCGCCTGGGGAGGATGGCCGGGTGCCCGTCACGATAGTCGGCGAGGACGCTGTAGACGGCGCCTGGAGGTGCGGGGATCTCCTCCGAAACCGCGACGGCGATGCGAGGCAGGGTGGGGCTCCGTTCAGAGGGAAGAGCATTCCGGCGCCGCGAAAGCTAACGCCACGCGGCCCGCCGTGGCGTCGACCGGCCTCATGATGGAGCGCCAACGACGGCACTCCGCCTCTCGAGGATGACGGTGTCATGCCAGCGGCCGTCGCGCCGGGCGATCCGCTCGCGCACCCCCACCCGGCGGAAGCCGGCCCGTTCATGGAGCTTCAGGCTCGCGTGGTTGCCGGCGAACACCGAGGCCTGAAGGGTCCAGAGGCCCGCCTCCTCGGAGGCCCGGACCAGAGCGTCGAGCAGGAGGCGTCCCACGCCCCTGCCCCAAGCCTCCGGTGCCACGTAGACACTCACCTCCGCCACGCCGCGGTACACCGCGCGGCGGGAAGCCGGACTGAGCGCCGCCCAGCCGACTGCGACGCCGCCCTCGTCGGCCACCAGTCGCGGGGTCGCCAGATGCGCCGCATCCCATTCGGCCCAGGCCGGCGTGGCGATTTCGAAGGTGGCGTGGCCGGTCGCGATGCCGGCCGCGTAAATCTGTTCGACCGCCGGCCAGTCCTCGGGGCGCATCGCGCGCAGCGCGAAGCTCATGCCCGGCGCGCGGCCCGGAGCGTGTGCCAGGCCAGCTCCGCCTGACAGAGATGGCGGTGCTCGTGCCGCGGGAGGATGGTGAGCGCGGCGTAGAAGCTGTAGCGGAGCCGCGGGTTGAACGGGCTGGCCACCTTGACCCGGTGGATCGGCAGGCCGTCCGACCGCTCCACCCACGACCGCTCCGCCGCCTGCCAGTGGCTGAACTCCGCGAGGACCGCGTCCTTCGTCGCCGCGTTTACCGGGATGAACGGGGCGGTGGTCGGCATGCGCCGTGTGGGCACCGGGGCGACCATCTTCCACAGGAGCCAGCCCGCGAGGTCGCGCCGGTACCGGGCGGGGGCGGGGCCGCCGAGCGCCCGGGCCGCATCCAGGGCCTGCTCGGCGGCCGCGGCGTAAGCGGCGGTGGTGAGGCTCAAGTGCTGAACGCATTCCGAGACGGACCAGCTGGCGGGTGCCGGCCGCATTTCCCACACCTCGTCAGGGACCTCGGCAGCGAGCCGGCCCAACCGGGCGCCGGCGGCGAGGAAGTCGTTGAGGATGGCCTGGAGCTGGGCGTGCATGACTGTCAGGGCGCAGGCTCGGCGTGGTCGTGGCCGGCGGCGTGGTGGTCACGGCGCTGGAACGCCAGAAACTCGTGGATCGCCGCGCGCGCCACGGGGTCGCCGGTCGTGATCCTGACCTGACCGCCCCGCGGGAGTGTGTCCGGGGTGTAGACGATGAGCACCCGTCGCTCGGCCATGAGCCGGGTCCCCGGGACGTCCTGGGCATGGACAAACCCCGGGATGGCGAAATCGCCGGCGGCGAAGCGCCTCGCGATGTCCTCCATATGGGTCCGGATGGCGGTGACACCGGCGCTGTCCTCGACGTCTCGGCGGAGCACGATGCGGCCCCCGTCAGGCAGCGACTCGAAGACGTGGGAGGAGGTGTACTGATCGACGCCCATGGCCGCCTTGCCGCGGTCCTGCATCGCCGCGAAGGCGGTGTCCTGGGCGGAGAGGGCGGCCGCTGTACCCAACATCACGGCGGCTGACACCACGAGGGGTCGCAGTGGGCGCATGGGACTTTCCGTCGGATCGGGTGGCTCCCGGAATGGTAATCGGGCGCACTGGTCCGCGTCGCGCGGCCGGGTGGTCCCGAAGGGCGCGTGTGTTCGCGCCGCTCCGACCCTGAGTGTGCAACCGCGGCGCGAACGCCGAGCGCCCTGAGGGATCTCCGGCGCGCGACGCCAAAGACGCCAGAACAAGAGCGGCGACCGTGGGCCGCTCGCGGGTCCTGCGGCGCGCTCGAGGCACGACGAGATGCCTAGCAGCGGATGCGTCGCCGATTCATGTCTCGGACCGGTGCTGGAATCCCGCGCGCGCCGCTGACGAGCCCCGACTCGGCCCACAGCCGCCGCTCCCCATGGCAGCCGCTGCTGGCCGGCAATCCCTGTGTCAGAACAGATGGGGTATCAGGGCTTTACGATCCGGAGGATAATCGGGGAACTTTTCGAGATACCACCGATGATGCGACCAGGCTCTCGGCGCGAGGTTCGCGACGGTC
>JAOUIC010000313.1 GCA_029884275.1 Gemmatimonadota bacterium
GGGTGGCCTGGCCCCGCTGCTGGCCGACCTCCCCCGGACCGTGGCGACACCCGAGATTCGGGTGGACTGCCCCGACGATCGCAAGTTCGCCATCGTGGAGCAGGCCGCCGCACACTTCTCGGCCCGCTATCCGGTCAGCACCCTCGATGGCGTCCGGATCACCTTTCCCGATGGGTGGGGGCTTCTCCGCGCGTCGAACACCCAGCCGGTCCTCGTGCTCCGCTTCGAGGCGTCGAGCCAGGCCGCCCTGGACGCCCATGAGGCCGAGGTGAGGGGCTGGCTCACGGCCCACGGTTGAGTCCGTCAGGCCGTTGGTGGCGGCCGCTGCCGACCGCCGATACGTTCTCTCCATGAACCCGCGCGTCATCAGGGCCTCCCTCGCCGTATCGGTGATCGTGGTGCTGCTGTTCGCCGGCCGCTGGACATCCTCCTTCCTGGCGGAGCAGTGGTGGGCGGCGCAGTTCTCCGCCGAAGCGGTGCAGTTCGTCCGCCGGTGGACCTTCGTTGCCGGCGCCCTGGAGTTCATCGGCGTCCTCGCCGCCTGCGCCTGGTTCATCGGGCACCTCTTCATCATCTACCGGGCGATCGGGTCGGTTCAGATCCACCGCCGGCTCGGCAACCTCGAGATTCAGGAGGCCGTCAACCTGCGCTCGCTCGCGGTGGTGTGCGTGGGCGGCGGCCTGCTGCTGGGCCTCCTGGCAGGCCGGGGAGTCGGTGCCTGGACCGGGACCATCCTGCTGGCAAGCGCCGGGCTGTCCTACGGCGAACCGGACCCGCTCCTGGGCCGTGATCTGGGCTTCTACGTCGCGCGGTTGCCGCTGCTCGAACACCTCCAGGGCTACGCGCTTCTCGTCACCGTGCTGGCTCTTGGCGGAGCGGTCACGCTCTACGCGCTCATCGGAGCGATCCGATGGGTCGATCGTCGCCTCGCCATCAACGACCACGCCCGCTGGCATGTGGGAGCGCTCGCGGTCCTGCTGGGGCTGATCCTCGCCGCGGGGTACCTGCTCGAGCCATACCGGCTCGCCGGCGGGGCATTCGGCTCGGTGCATGACGGACTGTTCGATTTCCGGCGCCTGGTTGCGCTCGGGCTCACCGGCACGGCGCTCGCCGCCGCGATCCTCTCCCTCTGGTGGGTGTTCCGCGGCGGGCATGTGCTCTTCGGCGCGGTGTGGACCATCCTCGCCGTGGGCCTTCTGCTGGGGCACTACGTCATCCCGGCGCTCGTGAGTCCCGGCGCCGCGGCGGCGATGCCCGACGACAAACGACGCCAGCTGGATCAACTCGCATACGGCATGACCGCCTTGCGCGAGTCGCTGCTGGTCCGCGCCGCGGGGCTCCCCGCGCCGCCCCGACCGGCTGCACTCCTTACATCAACGGTGGTTGCCGATGTAACCGCGAGCGATTCGAGCCGGGTTTCGGCCCTGGATCGTGCGACCATTCCGGGCGCTCGCGGCCCCGTGCCAGGCTGGATCGTGGTCCGCGAGCAGGACCGGAACGCGGCGCGCGTGGTGGTGGTGCAGGATGATCGCACCACCCCTGCCGGGCAGATCGCGCCCCTGCCCGGGTCTCCGGAACCGGTTCCGATCCTCGCCACACCTCTCGAACGCCACGCGGCGTGGCCGCGGGGACGCGCTGTCATCGTCGACACCTCCGCCGGTGGCGTCCCGATCGGCTCCGGGCTTCGGCGCCTGGCACTGGCCTGGGCGCTGCAGTCCACGGCCGTGCTGGGCCCGCTGCCGCCCGAGTCGAAGGCCTTCTGGCGTCTCGACCCCTCGGACCGTGTCGCCCGGCTTGCGCCATTCGCGACCTGGGGGGCACCCCGGCCCCGGGTGTACCACGGCGAACTGATCTGGATTCTGGACGGGTACCTCCCGCTCTCCCTCTTTCCCGGCTCGACACGCCTCGAATGGCGCGGGGCGGGAATCGGCGGACTCCAGGCCTCGTTCCTCGCCATCGTTGAGGCCCGGCACGGTCCAGTGAGGATCTTCCTCCGGCACGGCGCGGGGGAGCCGGGCAAGCGGTGGCACGCGCTCGCCAGTGGGCTGGTGGAGCCCTCGACGGCCATCCCGATCGATGTGCTCAGGTCGCTGGCCTACCCGCCGGAACTCCTCGAGGCGCAACTCAGGGTCCTTGGCCAGCCCCACTGGAAGATCGGCGTGCTCCCCGGTCGGCCCCAGACAGTCGGCATCGCGGGTCCACCGCCGGAAGCGGTGTGGAAGCCGGACACCAGCGGGGTCAGCGTGACAGTTCCCTACCTGAGCCCGAGCCTGCGGTTGGTGTCGGCGGTGGTGCATGCCGCGGTGTCCGACGGGTGGGAGGTCCTTCGGGTGCTGCGCATTGACAGCCTCCTCGCGCTGCCCGATCCCGCGGCGCTGCAGACCGGGTGGGGGAGGTTCCCGACGTACCAGCAGGTGCGGGATTCGGTCGAGCGGGAAGGAGGAAGGCTGGAGGGAGGGCCGGTGCGGTACTGGAGCGATCGGTCCGGGCTGGGAGCCTACGAAGTTCATTTTGCGCGCCGCGAAGGAGCCCCGCCAGTGCTTGCCTGGGCAAGCATGGCGCACGGTGAACGGCGCGGCGCGGGGCATGACCTCGAGGAGGCCTGGCAGAACCTCATGGGGCTCGGCGTGCCATCTGTTGGGGGTGGTGACCGGGGGGTGAATCCGGCCACCATCCGGCGCCTGATGGCGCGGGCCGACAGTGCTTTGCGCCGGGGAGATCTGGAGGCATTCGGTCGCCACTGGGCGGCCCTCAAGCGGCTGGTCGACAGGCCCTAAGTGCCAATCTTGCCTTCGCTTAGCCCGCGGGTTACCTTCTGCCGCTTCGCAGCATGCCTGGCGGCGCAGAACCAGGTGCACATCACAGATCGAGGATCGCGGTGAACCTCCACGAATATCAGGCCAGAGCGCTCTTCCGGGCGGCTGGCATTCCCATGCCGGACGGCGACGTGGCAACGACGCCGTCCGAAGCCGAGGCGATCGCCCGTCGCGTCGGCGGCACCGTGGTGGTGAAGGCGCAAGTCCACGCCGGGGGACGCGGGAAGGCGGGCGGGGTGAAGCTGGCCCACAGTCCGGCGGAGGTCAGCGAGGCGGCCGAGAAGATCCTGGGGATGACCATCAAGGGCCTGGTGGTGCAGAAGATCCTCGTGGTGCCCGCGGCGGAGATAGCCTCCGAGGCCTACGTCGGCCTGATCATGGATCGCGCCAGCCAACGCCCGGTGTTCATGGTGAGCCCGGCTGGCGGTATCGACATCGAGGAAGTCGCGGCCAAGACGCCTGACAGGATCCGGCGGCTCGCGGTGGACCCCCGCTACGGCCTCCTGCCCCATCAGGCGATGGGGCTGGCGCTCTTCCTCTACCGGAACTTCGCGCAGGCGCGCGCCGCCGCCCGGATCATGGAGCAGTTGTACGGGGTCTTCGTGTCGAACGGCTGCTCGCTCGCTGAAATCAACCCGCTGGTGACGACGCCGGACGG
>JAOUIC010000314.1 GCA_029884275.1 Gemmatimonadota bacterium
CTTCGTCACACCCGGAAAGCGGGTTTCGAACCCGCCGATTTCGCGGGCATCGAGCCAGGCGCCGCCGGTGGCGTCGGCCGCGGCGACGGCGCGGGCCACGACGTCTCGAGGGGCGAGCTCCCCCCGCGGGTCGGCGTCGAAGGCGAAGCGCCGCCCCTCGCGGTCCAGCAGGACCCCGCCCGCTCCCCGCACCGCTTCCGAGATCAGCGGCGCGGGGTTGACCCCCGGGAGCTTGAGGGCAGTGGGATGAAACTGCAGAAACTCGAGGTCCCTCAACTCAGCGCCCGCCCGCCAGGCCAGCGCCCACCCGTCGCCCGTGGCCACCAGCGGGTTGGTCGTGACCGCGTACAGCTGGCCGACGCCGCCGGTGGCAAGTACCACATCCACCGCCGGGAGCTCCGAGGGTACACCTTCCCGCAGCACGATGACCCCCGCCATGCGCGAACCCTCCATGCGGAGGGCGGCGACTTCGGCGAACCGGAGGATCTCGACCCGCGGATGGCGCCGGATCTGGTCGGTGAGGAAGGAGACGATGGCGGCGCCGGTGCGGTCGCCGCCGGCGTGAAGGATCCGGGGCCGGCCATGGGCCGCCTCCAGCCCGAAGCGCAGCGACCCATCTGGTCCGCGATCGAACACGGCGCCGGCCACGAGCAACTCGCGGATCCGGTCGGGGCCCTCACCGGTCAGCACCCGTACCGCCTCGGGATCCGAGAGACCGTCCCCCGCAGCCATCGTGTCGGCGGCGTGCTGGCTGGGGCTGTCGCCGGGGCCGAGCGCCACGGCCACGCCGCCCTGGGCCCAGGCGCTGGCGCTGTCGGCCAGCAGCCCCTTGGTGAGAAGGAGCGAGGACACCCCTTCCTCGGCCAGCCGCCATGCTGTCCACAGCCCGGCGATGCCGGTTCCAACGATGATCGGTCGAGGTGGCGCGGCCATGCCTAAAGGTAGGCCCGCCGGGGCGGGGGGGCCAACGGGCCGCCGGCTAGGTGCGGACCCGGCCCAGGAGCCAGAGCGCCGCGCCGAAGAACACCGCATTCGGCGTCCAGGCGGCGACCACCGGGTGGACGATGCCGCTCACCCCGACAGCCTTGGACAGCTGGATCAGGACCAGGAAGACCACGGTCGTGCCGAGGCTGATCGCAATGCCGATCGCGGTCCCCTGCCTCGGCGAGGTGACGGCGAGCGGCGCGCCGAACAGGGCGATCACGAGGCACGTCACCGGGAGGGCGATCTTCAGCGCCCGGTCCACTTCGATCTTGCTGGTGTCGTTTCCCGACCGCTTCAGCGCCTCGATGTACCGGGTCAGCTCCCCGTAGCGCATCTCTTCGGGAGCCTTGGGCTCGGCCAGGAGGTCGGCTGGCTCCTGGGTCAGGGCGCGCAGGCGGGCGGACTGGAAGGAAAAGGTGCGCTGCTCACCGTTCCCCAGCATGCGCTGGCTGGTCCCTGACCAGAGCACCCAGCTGGAGAGACTGTCGGCGTACGTGGCGCTGTCCGCGGTGATGGCGAGGCTGGGGTAGTCGGGGCGGCGCCCCTGCCGCTCGAACACCAGCTGGCGCAGGATGCTCTGCTGCATGTCGAGCGAGCGGATGGTGTAGACCCAGCCCTGGTCGGCCCGGAACACGAAGTTGTATCGCGCCGTTCGCGGCCGGGCCGCCCTCGCCTTCTGCAGTTCCAGCTTCCGGCTGGTGGACTCCGGCGCCATCTCCCCCACCAGGTACGCCAGCGCGACGGCGAAACTGGCCGCGACGAAGAGAGGAAAGGCGAGGCGGTAGAAGCTGTACCCCCCGGCCTTGGCCGCGGTCAGTTCCGAATGCCTTCCCAGGTTGCCCACCGTGAAGACCGTCGCGAACAGGACCGCCGCCGGCATGACCTGCGCAATTTCCGCGGGCATCGCATAGACGTAGCTGAGCACGATGACTGGAAAGTGGAGCCCCCGGTCCAGCAGCCGCGGCAGGTTCTCCGTCATGTTGATGAGGAGGGAGACGATCGGGAACCCCAGGGCGGTCAGTGAGAAGATCAGCACCCACGACCGCAGGACGTACCGGTCCAGTGTCTTCATCTAGGCCGCCCGCCGACGTCGGAAACGCCCGGCGATGGACTCCCACAGTTCCCGCAGATCTCCGCCGCGGGTCGAGCCCGACTCGCGCGCCACCCGATACAGGCCCAGCAGCGCCACCACGGTGAAGACCAGGTTCGGCGCCCACATGATCACCCCCGGCGGGACGATCCCCTTGTCGCCCAGCGCTTCGCCGGCGATCAGCCCGACGTAGTAGATGGCGAAGACCGCCAGCCCTCCGCCGATGACCAACCCGAGGCCGCCCCGCGGGAACCGCAGTGCCATCGGGATGCCGACCAGCGCGAAGACCAGGCAGGCGATACTGATCGCCCACTTCTTGTGGACCTCGATCAGATACTGGTTCGCCCGGAGGGTCGATGTGCGCGCCTCGTCCCGGGCGGCGCTGACCTCGCCCCAGTTGGCCAGCCGTACGATCCGCCGCTCAGGCTGGTCGGTCACTTCGCCCTCAGCCTCACCGCGGAAGACCCGGCGGGCCCGCTCCAGGGCGCGCTCCGGCGCCACGGAGCCTCCCGGCAGCCTGGGGGAGGGGACTTCCACGGGCGAGGGCGGTGCGGGTTGTGCGGGTGTTCCCGAGTCCGCCGTCACCAGCCGGGCCAGCGCTCCAAAGGCCTTGCAGTAGGCTGGGGGCGGGTCGGCGGCCGGCCGGGGCCGCGGACCGGCCGCCCCGAGGTCGAGCAGGGCCCGAAGGTCGCGGCTGGCGCCCGTCGTCCGGCGGTGGGCGGCCCCGGCGATGTCGTACTGCGCCGAGCGGACCACCTCCATCATTTCGCAGGTGCTCATCTCGCGGTCGCCGCGCACCCCCTCGTCGGTGTCCAGGTCCAGACGGTTCGACACCTCGCGCACCAGGATGGTGTTGGCGCGAAAATCGGTCACCTGGACCAGCGCCTGGTCGCTTTGGCGGAAGGCGTGGATCGAGCCATCGTAAAGCCGGAGCTGCAGGTCTTCCCCGGAGGGGGTGAACCCCATGACGCCGCTGTCGGCATAGATGACGCGCCGGGCGTCACTCCCCGACATGTCGTAGATGGTCACGCTTCGGAGCCGCCCGCTGGTGGCATCGATCCGGCTCGAGCGCAGAAAGAGCCCGCTCGGGGGGATTTCGTTGATCACCTGCTCACGGAGCTCCAGCGTGGGTTTCTTGCGCTGGATGTTGATCAGCAGGTTGCGGAGCCGGGCGTTGGACTGTGGCAGGATCTGGTCGGTGAACCAGAAGTTCAGCGCCGTGATGAGGACGCCGGTGAGCGCCATCGGCCGGACCAGGCGGGACACACTGATCCCGCTGGCCCGCATGGCGGTGATCTCGCTGTCGGCGGCGAGGTGGCTGAAGGTGTACAGCACGCCGGTGAGCACCGCCATCGGCAGGGTCATGGCGATGATGAACGGCAGGCACAGCAGG
>JAOUIC010000316.1 GCA_029884275.1 Gemmatimonadota bacterium
CGGCGCCGCCACGCCGGTGGACGGGCAGGGGATGAAGCTGTCCGAGAAGTACGTGTCGGCGATGCGGGGGGAGTTCCGGGCCCTGGCCGAGGAGCAGGGACTCGATCCCAGGATCGCGGAGGCGATGGTGGATGAGAACCTCGGGGTGGAGGGCCTGGCCGATTCGGGCCAGCTGGTGACTCTCAGCACGTCCGAGGCCCTGCGCGTGAAGTACGCGCGGGCGGAGGTGGCGACCGAAGCCGACCTGCTCGCCGCGGTGAACCTGGGCGGGGCGACGGTCGAGGTGGTCGCGGTCAACTGGGCGGAGCAACTGGTCCGGTTCCTCACCAACCCGCTGGTCTCGCCGCTCCTGCTCTCCATCGGAGTGCTCGCCCTGCTGGCCGAGATCAAGGCCGGCACCCACGGCGTCGGGCTGGTGGTGGGCGTCGGTTCGATGGGGCTGTTCTTCGGTTCGAGCTACCTGGTCGGTCTGGCCGGGATGGAAGAAGTCATCCTGCTCGGCCTGGGCGTGCTGGCGATCTGCGTGGAAGTGTTCCTGCTCCCCGGCTTCGGCATCGCCGGGGTGGTGGGGGCGCTGCTGATGGGCGCCTCGGTGGTGCTGGCGCTGCTGGGCAACTTTCCCAGCGTCACTGACGTGGTGGAGGCGATGGCGGTGCTTGGCGCCAGCGTGGTCATCACCATGGCGATCACGGTGGCGTGGATCCGGCACCTTCCGACCAGCCGCCGATTCCGCGGGCTCATCCATAGCGAGGCCGCCAATGCCGCGGAGGGCTTCCTGTCCGCGCCTCCCCGGGCCGAGCTGACGGGCCGGACCGGCGTGGCGGCCTCCGACCTTCGGCCCGGCGGGGTCGCTATGATCGATGGGGAGCGGCTGGACGTGGTGACCGAAGGCGAGTACATCGCCGCGGGTGCCCGGGTGGAAGTCATCCGGACCGAAGGGTATCGACTTGTGGTCCGGCAGACGCCGGCCTGAAGCGATCTGAGTCCGGCAACAATCTGAACCGAAACAGGAGATCCGCATCGTGAGCGATATCGCCAAGGTGGCACCGGGGCTGTTCCTGGCCCTGCTGTTCATCGCATTCCTGGTCCTCGTCATCTTCTTCCGGTTCGTCCCCCTCGGGATCTGGTTCCAGGCCCTGATGTCGGGCGTGCGGGTGTCCTTCTTCGTCCTGTTCGGCATGCGGTTCCGGAAGGTGAACCCGGCCGCGATCGTGAACCCGCTGATCAACGCCCACAAGGCGGGGCTGAGCATCGGGATCGGGGAGCTGGAGGGGCACTACCTGGCCGGCGGCAACGTCGAACGCGTGGTGCGCGCCCTGATTTCGGCAGACAAGGCCGGCATCCGGCTCAGCTTCAAGCAGGCAACGGCGATCGACCTGGCCGGGCGTGACGTGTTCGAGGCGGTGCAGGTCAGCGTGAACCCGAAGGTCATCACCACGCCGAAGGTCGCGGCCATGGCCAAGGACGGCATCCAGCTTCTCGCGCTGGCCCGGGTCACGGTACGGGCCAACGTGGACCGGCTGGTGGGCGGCGCGGGGGAGGAGACCATCCTGGCCCGGGTGGGCGAGGGCATCGTGAGCACGATCGGCTCGGCGGTGAGCCACAAGGCAGTGCTGGAGAATCCCGACATGATCTCCAAGACGGTGCTGGCCAAGGGCCTCGATGCCGGCACTGCCTTCGAGATTCTTTCGATCGATATCGCCGACGTGGACGTCGGCAAGAACATCGGCGCCGAGCTGCAGACCGATCAGGCCGAGGCTGACAAGCGGATCGCCCAGGCCAAGGCCGAGGAGCGGCGGGCTCTGGCGGTCGCGATGGAGCAGGAGTTCAAGGCTGAGGCGCAGAAGCAGCGGGCGCTCGTCATCGGGGCCGAGGCACAGATTCCGCTGGCCATCGCGGATGCGTTCCGGAGCGGCAACCTGGGTGTCATGGACTTCCAGCGGTACCGGAACCTGCAGGCCGACACCAGCATGCGGCAGTCGATCGCCGGGCAATCCGAGGGCTCAGCCACGCCGGGAGCCTGACGCGTGGATCCCGTTCGGGCGGCGGCCGGTTTTGAGGGCCTCATCGTCCTCGCGATCATCTATTTCGTCCTGAACGCGCTGCAGAAGGCGGGGGAGAAGGCGAGGCGCTCGAGGCCGGCAGGGCCACCACCTCCGGAACCCGAAGAGCCAAGCCCGACACAGGAGGAGGGATTCTCCCTCGAAGGGGTGCTGCGGGAGATCGAACGGCTCAAGGCCGAGCAGGAGGAGAAGCGGGCACCACCAGTTCCACGATCGGAACGTGCGTTGCCGCCGCAGTCGAAGCGGCCGGAGGCGATTCATCGACGGGCTCCCCCGCCCATGCGGAGCGGCTCGCCGTATGCGCCGCGAGGTCCGGTTGGCCGCCCGGGGACGCACCCACTTCCCTCTGCTGAAGAAGTGGAGGTTCGCGAGACGTGGGAGGAAGGCAGATCGCTTGAGGTGGAGGAGTCACTCGAGATTCTCGACGAGACCCGCCTCAGGCCGCCTCCGGTGCCGGTGGATCGTGATGACGAGGCGGAAGGGGTCGTCGAGGCAAGGATTCGCGCGGCGGAACTCCGGAACCGTTCGCACAGCGAGGCGGACCACCGGAGTTTCCACGAGCGGATGACCCAGCCGGCGGCACCGGCGCAACTGGTTCAGGCGGCCAGGAAGCACACCCGCCTTCAGCAGGCGATCATCTGGCGGGAGATCCTTGGCCCTCCCAGGGCATTCGACGAGTGACGCTGCGCAGGGCCGCCCGGTGCGGCCCTTACTTCTTGCGGCGCCGGCCGAACTCCTTCGCGTACAACTTCATCGCGTAGCGGATCGCCTCGCGGGCCTCCTCGGCGCCCTCGAACCCGCGGGTCCGCGTGGTGACGCCCTCGAGGTCCTTGTACACCTGGAAGAAATGCTCGATCTCCTTCAGGGAGTGGCTGGGGATGTCGGCGAGCGAGTGGACGCCCTCGGAATAGGGGTCCGCGACCGGTACTGCCAGCACCTTCTCGTCGGCACGCCCCCGATCCACGAGGTGGAAGAGCCCGATGGGCCGGCACTCGACCAGGCAGCCGGTGAAGACCGGGATGGTCATCAGCACCAGCACGTCCAGCGGATCACCGTCGTCGCCCAGGGTCCGGGGGAGAAAGCCGTAGTCCCCCGGATAGTGCACCGCGCTGTGGAGCACGCGGTCGAGCCGGAAGATGCCGTGCTCCTTGTCGAGCTCGTACTTGTTCCGCTCGTTGGTAGGGATCTCGATGATCGCGTTGACGACATCCGGAGGATTGCCGCCAGTCGGCAGGTCGTGCCACGGATGAAGGCCCCGGGGTGGTTGGACGGTAGGCATGGGTGTAAGATACCTCCGGCCTGCCCGAGTGGCGGAATGGCAGACGCAGCGGACTCAAAATCCGCCGGGGGTAACCCCGTGCGAGTTCGACTCTCGCCTCGGG